>JBHENV010000115.1:0-4709 GCA_046261895.1 Candidatus Limnocylindria bacterium | reverse complement strand
GTCGTCGTTGAGCAGCCCGACCAGTCGGAACTCCGGCTCCCAGCCGACCTCGAGCTCCTCGTCCCACTCGCGGCGCAGACCGGCCAGCAGCGCGTCCTCCCCCTCGTCGACCGGGTTGAGGTGGCCGCCGACCCCGATGCTGGCCTTCCCGTGCAGCCGAGCGTCGCCACCTGCATCGGTCCTGTGCATCAGAAAGATCCGCTCGCCGTCACGCACGACGACATACGGGATGAGCTGCTTGTGACTCGGGTCTTCCTCGGCAATCGGCCGCGCGCGATAGCGTCCACTCGCGGCGACCCGGGCCTGCAATACCTCGAGCGTCCGCCCATCGGCGGGACGGACGCCGGTGAAATCGCACCCACCGGGTACCTGGCGGCGCGGCAGCACGAGGACGCGCTCAACCATCGCGGCAGTCTATCGGGGGGCCCAATAGTAAGGGGGCCTGCAAGGTTGCGGTACTAGGGTGCATGCACACAGTTCCGTCCCAGGCTGCACGATCCGCCCAGGTTCGGAACGGCTCAGACCGATAGCCATTCGCCCGGGTTGTACTGAAGTAGCGCCTCCATCACAGCAGGAGCAGCACACGGTTCAGGGGGTTAGTCGGTTCGCTCAGAGCAGCGCCGGGGAACGCTCGACATCGTGCCCACCATGTCGGATACCAAGCTTCACATGAGCCAGACGCAGACTCGGCGCGGCGCGCGCCGGGGGCAGGCCCTCGTCGAGGTGGCGCTGATGCTCCCCGTCATCCTCATCCTGCTCCTGGGGGCAATCGACTTCGGGCGCGCGTTCTTCAGCTGGGTCTCCCTGCACCAGGCGGCGCGGATCGGGGCCAATGTCGCATCCATCGACTCGTCGACCACGACGCCCGACATTCCCGCCATTATCGCCGATGAGACGGACGTGATGAATTGCGGCGTTGTCACTCCCAGCCTCGTCTACACGCGGGACGAGATTCCTGTCACGGACCCGGAGCTGGGTGACTACGCGCAGCTCTCGCTGGCATGCGACTTCTCGCCCATGACGCCGTTGTTCGGTGATGCGATCCCGATGCGGGCCGCTTCCGCCTTCCCGGTGCGCACCGGATGCGTCGGCTGCGCGCCCGGCGCCGGGGGCGGGGAACCGCCGCCGCCACCCCCCGAGCAGTGCCGCACGGTGCCGTACATGTCCAACATGTCCGTCTCCGGCGCTCGGGCGGCATGGATCTCTGCCGGCTTCATCGGCGCCTTCAACACGACCGCTGAAGACACTGAGACGGTCGCTCCCGGCCCGGTGATCGATCCGGTCGATCCCTCCTGCCCCTCGCCGTTGGCCGTCTTCAACGCATCCGTGACGGTGCTGGCCAGGCCGGCGGAGACGGAGCCACCCGGGTGCGAGGTGGTCCCGAACCTGGTCGGCATGACGATCCCAGAGGCGCGCGCCGCCTGGAATTCGATGACGTTTGCCGGTGACTTCTCACCGCCGCTGCCGGACGCCGATGCTGATGCGGTCGTGACCTCGCAGGCCACCGAGCAGGACGGATCGTCCTTCGCGTCTGACCCGGGGATCACCTGCCTGGATCCGGCGACCGATCCACCGATCGACATGGAAGTGCAGGTCGGCGATCCGTGGCCCGACCCGCCGCCGGCTCCCTGCCAGGTGCCACACCTGATCGACAAGACGCGGCCCATTGGCAAGACCGAGTGGTTGGCGGCTCAATTCACCGGCACGTACAGCCCCAACAACGGCGGCTGGAAGATCAAGTCGCAGTCGCTGGTCGGGTTCAGCTGGCTCCCCTGCGACAGCTCCATCATCGTGTCGAACTGATCATGAGACCGCACGGTACCCTCGCTTCCCGGGCACTGCCCGGCCAGAGCCTCGTCGAGTTCGCGCTGATTCTGCCCATCTTGCTCCTCATGCTGATGGGCATCCTGGACCTCGGCCGTGCCGTGGCCGCGCACAACTCCGTGGCGAATGCTGCGCGCAGCGCCGCGCGCATGGCGATCGTCGACCAGAACGAGGACGTGGTGGAGCAGGCTGCCGAGGACGAGGCGTTCGGGCTGACGCCGCTCACGGTGGACTTCGATCCGAACGTCAACTCCGACGATCCCTGCAACATTCACGTGTGCATGGTCCGGGTCGAGGTCTCCTACGACTACGTTGCCGCGACACCGCTCATCGGCAACATCGTCGGATCCTTCACCGTCACGTCCGAGACCCAGCTGGCGATCGAGCGCCTGTACCAGTCACCATGAGGCCATTCAAGATGCGCACGCAACACTCGACCAGCTCGGCCCGCGGCCAGACGATCGTCCTGGTCGCGCTGTCCATGGTCGCCCTCGTCGCCATGGTGGGCTTCGTGGTGGACGTCGGCCTTCAATGGGCCGATAACCGTGGCGCACAGAACGGCACCGACGCGACGGCGCATGCCGGCGCGGTGGTCATCATGCGGCATCTGATGGCATACCCGTCCTCGCTCCTGACCGATGACGACGTCCAGGAAGCGATCGATGACATGGCCGCGACGGCCGGCATGGTCCTCGAGGACGCTCAGTACACCGACATTGACGGCGAGCCGAACGTGGGGCCCGTCGGGGATGGTGGCGCCATCCCCGACGATGCGCGAGGCGTGTACGTGATGGGAACACGCGTGCACGAGACCGTCTTCGCGCGGGTCGTGGGCATCACCGAGCTGAGGGTCGAAACCGACGCGAGCGCCGTGACCGGGCCGATCGAGGACCCGTGTCCCGAGGGCCAGCCGTGTGCGCTCCTGCCGATCACCGTGCCGAACACGCAGGTGACGTGCGACGGTCAGAACAAGGCGATCCCGACGGAGGACGACTGGGAGCTGGGGGTCGAGATCATCGTCCCGCTGTGCGGCAACGACCCCGGGAGCGTCGGATGGATCGACTGGGTGCCTCCGATGGGTGGAACGAGTGAGCTGGCTGCCGAGATCTGCGCGCCGAATCCGCCTGAGATCAGTCTTCCCAACTGGTTCGAGGTCACCTCAACCGGCAATACCAATGCGGATACCGTGCAGACCTGCCTCGAGAAGTGGATCGACAAGGTGATCCTCATCCCGCTGTTCGACGACACCTGCAGGATCAACCCGATCGAGGGTAACCCTTGTCCCGTGGGCGAGGAGGCGTCAGGGCAGAACAGCTGGTATCACTTCCCGACGTATGCGTCGTTCTACCTGACCGGCGTCTACATCAACGGGATGCACGCGGCAACCTGCGACACGGGGAACGGCGCGACGAGCTGTCTGACAGGCAGGTTCGTCGATACGTCCATGACCGGCACGGTCGGAGAGTGGGTCGCCCCGGACCCGGACGATCCCCCGGTCAGCGAGTTCTTCGCGGTGCAGCTGGTCAGGTAGCCCCCTAGGAGAATGAGACGGGTCTGACCCGCCCCTGCCGTCCGTAGGCGAGCCGTCGCCAGTCATACAGCGCGATCACCACCATCAGCACGCCGCCAAGGGGTGCAAGGCTCGCCGGGGACCCCAACAGCGCCGTCACGTGCGCAGCCAGGTACCAGCCGAAGTAGGCCCACAGCCCCACCGCCACGATTCGTTTCGTCATGGGCACAGTGGAACCGATGACCGACCATGCGGCCATCGCCCATTGGTACTGCCCGCGACGCCGGCGGTCATCATGCACGGGGCGGCAACGTCGACATGCCGTACGACCCAGCTGGCCTGTACCAGCTGCCACAACGGGGCCTGGTCGACTAGCGCGCCTCAACCCGCTTCAGCGGGAGTGGCGGCCGCGAGCCGCAGGGCGAGCGTCGCCGCCTCTCGGGGATCCCGGACGCGGTGGACTCGCGGGCCGCCGAGACGCTGCTCCGACTCGACGCGCCACGAGCTGAGGGCGACCACGTGACGGCCCATCCGCAGGGCCAGCCCTATCTCCGAGAGCGTTCCATGCCGTCCGCCGACGGCGACGACCGAATCGGCCGAGGTGACGACCACGAGGTTGCGGACGACGCCGAGGCCGGTGGCAATCGGAACCGAGACGAACGCGTTCGCCTCGGAGGCATCGGCGCCGGGCAGGATGCCGATCGTCTGGCCACCAGCACCCCGCGCCCCACGCGACGCCGCCTCCATCACGCCGCCCAGACCACCGGTGACCACCGTGGCACCGGCCCGAGCGAGCTCGATGCCGACCTCCTCGGCCCACTCCAGGATTCGATGCGCGTCTGGCCCACGCGGATCACCATCCCCGATGACCGCGACGTACAGCGGACGCGTCTCCCGCATGGCTTCAGACACCGGCGAGCACCTTCAGGCGCATCGTCGCCAGCGTCTCATGGCGCACAGGGCCGGGACCGAGATGACTCCGCACCAATGTCACCCGATCGATCTCGAGCGCACCGGCAGGAGCCGATGCTGACGCCACCCATGACGTGAGATCGACCGGCCGCCGTCGTGCCCGCGCCAACGTTAGGTGCGGCCGAAACAGCCGCGGAGCGTCCAGGTCCAGCGCGACGGCGACGTCAGGCGCCAGCCGCTCCAGCTGCCCGTGCGGGTCCTCGACGCCGTACCAGGCCACCCGCGCGCGGGAGGAGGTCGGAAAGGCACCGAGCCCGCCGGTGCGAAGGCTCATCGCCGGATGTCGATCGACCACGCGCCCCAGCCGGTCGACGAGCTCGGGGACGGACGAGGCCTCGATCTCGCCGAGGAACGCGAGCGTCACGTGCCAGCTGTCCGGATCGGTCCAGCGCAGGTCGTCCCG
>JBHENV010000114.1:0-10036 GCA_046261895.1 Candidatus Limnocylindria bacterium | reverse complement strand
CCGCTCGAGCTGATAGCTCGTATTGCTGATCATCCACCAGGCCGCGCCGAGGACCGCCGCGCTGATGGCGCCGATGTAGAGCAGGTTCGCGCCGGCCATGAAGAAGATGCTGCCGGCGGCGATGACGTAGACGCCCGCCGTCCCCAGGTCGGGCTCCATCGCGATGAGCACGAAGCCGGGCGCGATCAGGAGCGCGAACGGCACGAGGCCGTTCCAGAGGCTCGCGGCCGCCGTGCCGCGTCGATCGAGCCAGTGCGCCAGATAGAGCACCACCGCCAGCTTCGCGAACTCCGCTGGCTGGAGCGATCCGACGCCGGGGAGCACGATCCACCTGCGAGACCCATTCATCTCCGAGCCGATGCCGGGAATCAGGACCGCGACCAGCAGCGCCAGGGTGATGACGAAGGTCGGAATCGCCAGGTAGCGCAGGTGCCGGAAGTCGATGCGGCTGGCGACGAGCAGGCCGATCAACCCGATCGCCGCCCACACCATCTGCTCGACGCCCTGCGCCGCCGGATCCGCGCTGCTGAAGTAGGAGCGCACGCTGGAGGCGGAGTAGACCATCACGATGCCGATCGCGGTCAGCGCCATGACCGCCAGCAGCAGCGCGTATGCCGGCTCCTGCCGCTCGCGACGCACGCCGCCGCGCAGGGCATCGCGACGCGCGGGCAGAGTGGCAGCCGCGCCACTCATCGGCCCCTCCCGAGCTCGTCGACGGCCGCGCGGAAGGCGTCGCCGCGGGCCGCATAGTCGCTGAACATGTCGAAGCTCGCCGCGGCCGGAGCGAGGAGCACGACGTCTCCCGGCTCCGCCAGCCGGGACGCGGCGGCGACCGCGGCCGCCATGTCGGGCGTGCGCTCGACCGGCACCCGGTCGCCGATGAGGCCTGCCAACGCGTCGGCGGTTTCGCCGATCAGGATCGCCCCGCGCGTCCGCTCGACGATGGCGTCCGCCAGCTGCCGGTAGTCGAGACCCTTGTCCCTGCCGCCCGCGATGAGCACGATCGGCGCGTCGAACGCCTCCAGCGCGGCGATCGCCGCGACCGGGATCGTGGCCTGGGAGTCGTTGATCCAGCGGACGTTGCCGCGCTCCGCGACCAGCTCGAGCCGATGCGGGACACCCGGGAAGTCGGCGATCGCCCCGCCGATCGCGCCCGCGTCGGCGCCTGCCAGGAACCCCCCGAGCGACGCGCAGAGCACGTTGCTCAGCATGTGGCGGCCGGGGAGCGGCACGTCCCGAGCGGGCAGCAGCCGCTCCCCCGCCACGCGGATCCAGCCCTCGCCGTCGATCCAGGCCTCGACGCGCCCGCGGCGCGGCTGGGCGTGCCCGTACCACGCGACGCTGACCGGCGCCAGGCGCTCGCCGAGTGCCCGGCAGCCGCCGTCGTCGTCGTTCAACACCACCCGCCCGGTCGGTGCGGTGAGCTCAGCCAGCCGGCCTTTGACCGCGCGATACGCCTCGACCGTCCCGTGCCGATCGAGGTGGTCCTCGCCGATGTTCGTGTAGAGCGCCACGTCGGCACCGCGGCTGACGGTCGGCAGCTGGAGCTCGCTCAGTTCGAGGATCGCCCAGTCATCCGGGCCGAGCTCGCCGGCGCGCTCGACGAGGGGCGTCCCGATGTTCCCGCCCAGCACGTTCGGGATTCCGGCGCGGTCCAGCATCGCCGCCACCAGTGACGAGGTCGTCGTCTTTCCCTTCGTGCCCGTCACGCCGAGGACTCGCGCGCGCGTCAGCCGCAGGAAGAGGTCGACCTCACCGATCAGCTCGGCGCCGCGCGCCTCGGCGGCGATCAGGGCCTCGCGCAGCCAACGATCGGTGGTGTTGAAGCGGGGAGACACGGACGGGCTGGTGACGAGCAGCTCCGCATGCTCCAGGAGCGCGACCGCTGCCGCCTCGTCGACACCGAGCGCCAGGCGCACGGGACGGGCCGCGAGTGCGGCAACCGCTTCGGCGAGCTCCGACGCCGGACGACGATCGTAGGCGACCACGACCGCACCGGCATCGGCGAGGAAGCGGCAGGCCGCGACGCCGGATCGTGCCAGGCCGAGCACGACCGTGCGACGGCCGCGCAGATCGTCGGCGCTCCGGATCGGCGGTCGGGGTGCCACCATCATCGGTCCACCTAGAAGGCGCTCACGCCGAGAAGGAAGACGCTCACGCCGAGAAGGCCCGCAAGCGCCGCCACGATCCAGAAGCGCAGGGTGATCTTCTCCTCCGCCCAGCCCACCAGCTCGAAGTGGTGGTGAAGCGGCGCGATGCGGAAGACCCGCCGGCCGAGTAGCCGGTAGCTGGCGACCTGGATGACAACGCTCATGATCACCGCGAAGAAGACGACTCCGACGATTGCCAGCAGCGGCAGCTGGGTGGTGATCGTGGCGACGACGGCAAGCGTGGCGCCGAGGCTGAGCGCGCCGGAGTCGCCCATGAATAGCTGCGCCGGATGAACGTTGAACCACAGGAAGCCCATCAATGCGCCGATGACGAGCGCGCAGAAAATGGCCAGGTTCGGCTGGGGACCGCGGCCCGGCATGTCGTAGATCGCGATGAGCAGGTAGGCGACGAAGCTGAAGATGAGCACACCGCCGGCGAGGCCGTCCAGCCCATCGGTCAGGTTCACCGCGTTGCTCGCGCCGACGATCACGAACGCCACGAAGAGGACGAAGAGGATCGGGCCGATCACCACCTCGCCCATGCCCGGGACATTGATGCCGGTCAGGTCGAAGTGGCGCTGGATGTAGAACCCGGCAAGTACCGCCACGACGGTCTGCCAGATGAGCTTCCAGCGGCCACGCATCCCGACACTGGAGCGGACGTTGATGAAGTCGTCGATCGCGCCGAGGATGCCCACACCGACGAGCGCCAGCATCGGCGTGAGGGTGTCCACGTCCTCGATGCGCAGCGCCATCGCAAGGAAGAGCACGACCCCGACGATCAGCATTCCGCCCATCGTCGGCGTGCCGGCCTTTCCGAAGTGCGCCGCCGGTCCCTCGCTGCGAATCTGCTTGCCGAACCCGAGCCGCTGAAGGAGGCTGATGTAGATCGGCGCCAGCACCACCATACCGGTGAAGGCAAGCAGCAGGGCGACCACCACCTGGACGAGCGTCACCCTCGCACGCCCCCGGCGCAAAGCAGGTCCACGGTGCGATCCAGGCCGATGCCGCGCGACGCCTTGAGCAGGACGAGATCGCCGACGCGCGGCGCCATCTCGCGCTCGAGGGCTTCGGCGGCCTCCTCGGCGTCCATGGCCAGGGCAACCCGAGCGCCGCCGGCCGACCGCGCCCCCTCGGCGATCCAGCGGGCTCGATCCCCGACGGCGATGAGTCCGTCAGTGGATCCGCCGGCTCGGAGGCCGATCTGGCGATGCAGGCGCTCCTCGTCGGGGCCGAGCTCGAGCATGTCGCCGAGCACCGCCAGGCGCCGCCCGCCGGCGGCGAGCGGCGTCTCGGCCAGGAAATCGAGCGCGGCGGCCATGCTGATCGGCGATGCGTTGTAGGTGTCATCGATCAGCCTCGCGCCGGACGCCGCCTCCACGACGCTCATGCGGTGCGGCGCGCGGCTTCCCGCGGCGAGGGCGACGGCCACCTCGTCGAGCGGCACGCCCAGCCGCTCACCGACCGCGGCAGCGGCCAGCGCGTGCGGCACCAGATGGCGACCCGGCGTGCCGCTCCTGAGTCGCCGCGATCCCCACGGCGCGTGGAGGGTGAACTCGGTACCGTCCACTCCGTGGGACACGACCGCCTCGGCACGGACGTCCGCTGAGCGGCCGAGCCCGAACGTCCGGACCTCCGCCTGCGTGAGCTCTCGCATCGCGATCACGCGGGGGTCATCGGCGTTCAGCACCGCCAGGCCGTCGGGCGGCAGGGCGGATGGAAGCTCGGCCTTGGCGCGCGCGATTAGCTCGATACTCCCGGCACGCTCCAGGTGGGCGGGATGGACCGAGAGCACGACGCCCACCTCCGGTCGCGCGATCTGGACGAGGCGCGCAATCTCGCCGACGGTGTACATGCTCATCTCCAGCACGGCGACCTCGTGCTGCGGCTCGAGGCGCAGAAGTGTCATCGGCAGCCCGGTCTCCGAGTTGAGGTTGCCCTCGTTCCGAAGCGCAGGACGGCTGCGAGACACGACGTCGGCAGCCATCTCCTTGGCGATCGTCTTGCCGGTGGACCCCGTGATGCCGACCACCCGAACGTCGTGGCGGAGTCGCCACGAGGCCGCCAGCTCCTGGAGCGCCGCCAGGGGATCGGTGACGATGACGATCGCAGCATCGATGTCCGAGGGGAGATCGACCGGCCGGTCGACGAGGGCCGCCGAGGCGCCGGCGCGCAGGGCGTCGAGGACGAAGCGGTGGCCGTCGACGCGCTCGCCGGGCAGAGCGACGTAGCAGCTGCCGAGAGTCACGCCTCGGGAGTCGACGCTGGCACCGATGATGGAGAGGACCGATGTCGGTCGCTGAAGGCGACCACCGGTGGTGGCCAGCAGATCGTCGAGACGGATCGTGGACGGCACGCAAAGCACGCTGCGGACTACGGGCGAGTCTAGCAGTCTCACGGCTGCGCGACGGGCTGAATGGGGCGGTCCGGCGGGATCGCCAGGTAGTCGAGTATCTCGGGCATGAGACCGGCGAACACCGACTCGGGACGCTCGGGCATGTGCCGCCCGCCGGCCCCCGCCGGACGATGGATGAGGATCACGGTCACGAGCTTCGTGTCGCCTGCGGGCAGGATGCCGACGAAGCTCGAGTCGACCCAGCCGGGGATGTACTGCCAGCGCTCGACCGTCTCGCCGTCGGCGTTCTTGCCCTCCACCGGTCCTGCGATCTGCGCCGTGCCGGTCTTGCCGGCGACGGTGTATCCGGGCACCTGCGCGCCCTTGGCGATTCCGTCGTCGATCGCGTTGGTCAGCAGGTCGATCATGGTGGCCGCCGTCTCGGGCCGCATGATTCGTTCGCTGGGTGGCTGCTCCGCCCGATGATAGGCGCCGTCCGGATCGGTCCAGCCTTCCACGAGGTGGGGCCGTACCAGTGTCCCGCCATTCGCGAACGAGGCATAGCCCGCGGCAAGCTGTACGGCCGTCAGGCTCAGGCCCTGACCGAACGCATTTTGTGCCGTGGTGAGGTCGCCCGACGCCTCGCTCGGGTGCCAGACCACGCCGCTCTGCTCCCCGGTCAGCTCGATGCCGGTCGGTGTCCCGAATCCGTAGCGGCGGAACGCGTCGTACAGCCCATCGCCGCCGAGCTGGAGCCCGACCTTGGCGGCACCGACATTGTTCGAGAGGGCCAGCACCTCGGCCAGCTTGAGCGGGCCGTGCCCGTACGGCCATTGCTCGCGATCGGCATTCTGAATCCGGATGCTGCCGAACAGCAGGTTGTTGTCGTCCTCGAAGGTATCGCGCTCCGTGACTGCCCCGGCGTCGAGCGCCGCAGCGACCGTGAACGCCTTCATCACCGACCCTGGCTCGTACATGCGGGATACCGCCGGGTTGGCGAACAGCTCGCCGTCGGTCGAGGCGAATCGGTTGCCATCGAACGACGGGAAGCTTGCCATCCCGAGGATGGCGCCCGTATCGGCATTCATGATCAGCCCGGTGGCGCCGGCTGCGCTGTTCACGTCGAACGTCTTCCAGATCTTCTGCTCGAGGAGGTGCTGCACGCCTGCGTCGATCGTCAGCTGCAGGTCGTGGCCGTCGATCGGCTCGCGGAGAAGGGTCACCGAGTCGGCGATCCGTCTTCCGATGACGTCCTCCTCGGCGGAGATCTGCCCGGGCGTGCCGGCAAGGAACGCGTTCTCCGCCTGCTCGACTCCGTGCGACGCCGCACCCTCGTTGTCCACGAAGCCGAGAACATGTGCGGCGAGCGTCGTCTCGGCCGCCACTCCCTCGACGGGGTAGACGCGCTTGGTCTCGGGGAGAAGCCCGACGCCGGGAATCTCCAGTGCCCGGATCTGCTCGGCGGCCTCGGCGGAGATGCGTCGCTTCAGAAAGACCCAGCTGCGATCGGCCTCGATTCGCGAGCGCACCTCGTCGACCGGCATCTCGAGCGCCGATGCGAGCAGCGCCGCGGCGAGGCCCGGATCGGCGATCGAGGGTGGCGTGACGAAGACCGACTGGACCTCGACCGAGGTGGCGAGCAGCTCGCCATTGCGATCGGTGATCTCGCCGCGCTCGGCGGGGAGGGTCTGCTGCTGCGCCAGCTGGTGGAGCGCCAGCGTCTGCAGTCGCTCGCGGTCGATGACCTGCCACCAGATCAGCCGTCCGCCGATCGCCGTCGCCAGCAGCGTGACGACGATGAGAAGGACCAAGGCGCGGGCACGACTGTCGGTCCTGGCGAGCATGTTGGGTGTCTCCGGTACGACGGCCGTCACTCGGCCGCG
Organism: Candidatus Limnocylindria bacterium; assembly: GCA_046261895.1. Lineage (GTDB taxonomy): Bacteria > Chloroflexota > Limnocylindria > QHBO01 > QHBO01 > JACDBZ01. The sequence continues at coordinate 3,668 of JBHENV010000114.1, read as the reverse complement.
GGCTACGTCAATCGGCGGGTTGGCTGGCGGACGGGGCGAATGTCACCGCCTCGTCCTCGAGTGGAACGAGCTTCAGCTCGGACTTCGCACGTGCGGCGATCTCGGCGGGCGAGCGTGCGTGCCCGATCGCCCAGACCAGCTGCTGCTGCTCGGCGTGCCGCTCGGCAAGCGTCGCCTCCAGCGCATCGATCTCGTAGCCGGTGGCGGCCACGCGTGTCGACTGGCTCAGGTAGAAGAGGGCGAGGCCGGCGGCAACCAGGATCGCCACGAGGAACGGTCGGACGTCGATCCGCCGTCCGACCCGATGGCCGGACGAGACGCGCCGTGCTCGACCGGTCGGCTGAGGACGAGTCCGTGGGCGTGGCCGAGAACGACGCCCCGGGAACCAGGGAGCCGATACGGGCCGTGCGCCGATGACCGCCATCTGTTCTGCCGCTCCTCGGTGACTAGGCCGCGGTCGCGCTGTCGCGCGCCGACGTGCTGAAGCCGGTCGGCGCCTCGAAGTCGAGGCCTTCCTCGATCTCGATTGCCGCAACCTGGTCGCTCATCCGGTGCTGCTCCTCGGGCACCGCGTTCACCCGGCGCTCGCGAAGATCACGCTGGCGCGCCGAATACATCCGACGCCGGCTGGCCTGGTGGCGAGAACGTCCCTTGCTCATCGGTGACCCTCCTCCTTCGCTCTTCTCACGCGAGCTTCTCGGCGACACGCAGCTTCGCGCTGCGCGCGCGGCGGTTGCGCCCGACCTCATTTGGGCCGGCGGTGATGACGCCCGTCGTGACCGCGCGCAGCTGCGCGCGGTGTCCGCACGTGCAGACCGGTGGCAGTGGCTCCTCGATGCAGTCGCGGCTCTCACGCACGACGAACCGCTTCACGATGCGGTCCTCGAGGCTGTGGTAGCTGATGACGGCCATCCGGCCACCGGGCCGCAGGGCAGCCAGCGCTCCGGCCAGGCCTGCGGACAGGACCTCGATCTCGCGGTTCACGGCGATGCGCAGCGCCTGGAACGTGCGCGTCGCCGGATGGATGCGCCCCGCATCGGCGCTCCCTCGTCGCGCAGGGGCAGCGGCCGCAACGACCGCCGCCAGGTCCGCGGCGGTCACGAGCCTGCCCTCCGCACGCGCCGCCACGATCGCCTTCGCGATGCGGCCTGGACGGCGCTCCTCACCAAACGTCGCGAGGATTCCGGCGAGCTCTCGCTCGGAGGTGCGCTCGATGAGCTCAAGGGCCGAATGACCACTTGTTTCATCGAATCTCATGTCCGGCGGCGCATCGGCCGCAAAGCTGAATCCACGGGTTGCATCCGCAAGCTGGTAGCTGCTGAGACCGAGGTCGAAGAGGATGGCGTCGAGGGGCGTTGCCCCTGCCTCCGTGGCGACCTCGTAGATCGACTCAAAGTTGGCGTGGCGAAGCTGGACCCGCGCGCCGAAGCGTTGGAGCGTGCGTTCCGCCTCCGCGATGGCCGCCCGATCGGCATCGATGCCAAGCAGGCGGCCATCCGGAGACGTGGTCTCCAGCAGCCGCTCGGCGTGCCCACCGCCGCCGACGGTGCAATCAGCCACGGAGCTGCCGGCACCGACGGCCAACGAGGCGAGAACCTCGTCGACCAGCACCGGCAGGTGCCCATCTCCCATGTGGTGTTGCACCTCATCTGTCGTACGGCGGGCCGACCGGCCCGGAGACGCATCAATGGCCCGAGCACCGTCAGATGCCCAGGTCGGCGAGGTGCTCGGCGAGCGCCTCCGGCGCGTCCTCGATCTGGGACCGATACGGCTGCCAGCGCGTCGGTGCCCAGATCTCGAGCCGGTTCAGCGCGCCGACCACGACTACCTCGCTCTGGGTCAGGCCGGCGTACTCGCGCAGATAGCTGGGGACCAGGAGCCTGCCCTGTCGATCGAGCTCCACCTCGACCGCTCCCGAGCTCATGAATCGGCCAAATTGGCGGGCGGCCGCGTTGGTCGTGGGCAGGCCCTGGATCCTGGCCGCCAGGTCCTCCCAGGTGTCGACGGGGAAGATGGCCAGGCAGCCATCCAGCCAACGGGCCAGCGTCGCGCCCTGCGCCAGCCGCGCTCGGAACCGAACCGGGACCGCCACGCGGCCCCGTTCGTCCAGCGCATGCCGGAACTCCCCGGTGAGGAAGGACGCCCGCTCCATGACTGATATTCACCATTACTCCCCATATGGCCCCATTTGGAGCCACAGGACGCCACTATACAGCGCGGAGGGTCACCGTCAAGGGCTTTTTCGGCGTCGTGCCGGTCCGGCCGTCCTGTGCGGCCCGGCTCGCGCCGAGGCAATCGAACGGCCTGCAACCCGCCATGGGCGACGGCGAGGAACCGCCGTTTCGACCGTGCGGGTGCTGGGTCGGCCAGGACGCACCAGCGGTGGATGCCCCGGCGGACTTGGCGCTGGTGGCCGGCCTGCCCTGGCTAGGGGGCGGGCGCGGGGGTTGTCTCGGGAACCTGGTCGAGCTCGGACGGCTCGAGATAGAAGGAGCGACGATCGCCGGCGTCCGAGAGGAAGACGGCGCGAACGCGGAATTCGCCCGAGTCAGGGAAGCGATAGGCAAATCCGGCCAGCTCGCCGTCCTCGATCCGCCATACGGCGCCATCAGCCGCCGCCACCGGCGTGGCCCGCGCGAACGAGAACGCGTTGAACTCGACCGACCTGCCGGCCCCCACCGTTCCGTCGTCACCGACGGGGTAGATGGTGTAGCTGTCGGGCCCGACGGCGACCTCGTAGAAGGCGAACTCGTCGCCCTGCACCGGCGTCGGCTCGGGCGTCGGTGAGGCGAGGGCCGATGCCGACGGCTCGACCGAGGCCGTAGGAGGCGCCTGGGTCGGCGCGGACGTTGCCGAGGGGCTCGCGCTGAGGCTCGGATCGGGGCTCGCGGTTGGGTCGATGGCGATCCCCAGCTGATCCCCGAAGAGGAGCCATGCCCCTCCGCCGCCGACGCCGACGAGCAGGAGCAGGACCAGGATCAACGGGAGCAGGAGGCGTCGGCGGGGGCGCTCCTCGGCCGGCGGCATCGGCGTCTCGGCCTGCTCCATCGGTCGGAGCCGGCGGAGGGCGTCGAGCTCTTCGGTCGGGATCACCAGCACGCCGCGCAGGTAGCGCGGGCAGTTGCCGTATCCCCGCTCCTGGCAGACGCGCGTCTGCTGCTCGGCCGAGATCGGCGCCGGGTCGCCGAAGGCGAAGCAGCGATGATCGTCGTTGACGCCATCGGTGTATCCGGTACGCTCGCCTTCGAGCCCCAGGAAGGGGCAGATGTGCTCGGGACGTTCGGCTAGCCTGGCGAAGAGCGCGTGGCGATCCTCCTCGCGTGCTGCCTCCAGGGCAGCGGCTTCCTCTCGCTTTCGCCTGCCGAACACTCACGCCCTCCAGCGATTCTTCATCACGGAATCGGCGTGAGTCTACCCCGCTGCGCGGCCCCTTTGCGATCCACCGGGGTCATGCGCGGATGGTACGGAGGCACGCCGGGGCTGGCACTCGGCATGCGACCGGCCGCGACGCATCGAGCGACCGGAATGCCGATACTGTCAGCGATGACATGCACGGCAAGCGGGTGAGCGGGCGTCCTCCGCGGCTCCTGCTGCTCTCCATGTACCCGCTGGATCGTGGGGTGTGGGGGGCCACGGCGCGGATCACGCATATGCGAGATGAGCTGCGC
>JBHENV010000113.1:0-3278 GCA_046261895.1 Candidatus Limnocylindria bacterium | reverse complement strand
CCGCCTGTCCGGCCTCCGATTGCGGATAGATCGGGCAGGTAACCGCACCGAGCGCGAGGGACGCCAGGTCGGCGATCGTCCATTCCGGACGGGTGCGGGCGACGATGCAGACGCTGTCCCCATCGCCGATGCCCAGGTCCCGCAGACCCAGCGACAGGCTCACGACCCAGTCCCACATCTCGCGATACGTGCGGCTCGTCCACGTGCCCTCGCCGCCGCCGTCCGCGCGCTGTGCCTTGGTGAGCTTCCAGCGCATGGCCTCGCGGTCCGCGTTCCGCTCCGCGGAGCGCGCGATGAGCGCCACGACGTTGGGCACGCGATCCGCCGCCGGGACGGTGAGTGCCTCGATCTCGGGGGTCCGCATCAGGCGGCCGGCGCTGGGCGTGGTCATGGGTCCCTCTCTCGCTGCTCAGCCGTTACGGCGCACCGTGTCGAGCAGCTGCTGCGCCACGATGAGCCGGTGGATCTGGTTCGTGCCTTCGTAGATCTGCGCACCCTTCGCGTCGCGCATGAGCCGCTCGACCGGATTGTCCCGCGAGTAGCCCGCGCCGCCATAGATCTGGACCGCGTCGGTGGTCACCCGCATGGCGACGTCCGAGGCGTACCACTTGGCCATGCTGGACGGCGAGTTGATCGGCTGGCCGGCATCCCGCATGCGAGCCGCGCGCCACGTGAGAAGCCGCGCTGCCTCGACCTCGACCGCCATCTCGGCGAGCATCGCCTGGATCATCTCCTGGTCCGCGATCGGGCGCCCGAACTGTCGTCGCTGGAGCGCGTACCGGGCCGCCAGCTCGAGGGCGTTCCGGGCGAGCCCGGTGCAGGCGCCGGCAATGCTGATCCGCCCCGCCCCGAGCGCCGAGAGGGCAACGGTCAGACCGTCCCCCTCCTCGCCGAGCCGGTTCGCCGCCGGGACGCGAGCGTCCTCGAACACGATCTCGTAGCCGGTCGTCCCGCGAATGCCCATCTTCCGCTCCTTCGAACCGAGACGGAAGCCGGGAGTATCGGCCTCGACCACGAAGGCGGTGATGCCGGCCCTGCCCTTCGATCGGTCGACGGTCGCGAAGACGACGTAGCGCGCTGCATCGCCCGCGTTGGTGATCCAGATCTTCGTGCCGGTCAGCAGATAGCCGTCCCCGTCGCGTCGCGCGGCCAGCGAGAGCGACGCGGCGTCCGACCCCGCGCCCGGCTCGGTCAACGCGAAGGCGCCGAGCTCGCGGCCGGCCGTCATGGTCGGCAGGAAGCGCCCTTTCTGATCCTCGGTCCCGCTCGAGTAGATGCAGAGCTGGCTGAGGATGTGGACCGACAGGCTGACGGCCAGGCCCATGTCGGCGGCCGCGATCTCCTCGACCGCAAGCACCCACGCGAACGTCCCCATGCCGGCACCACCGAGCTGCTCGGGATACGGAAGGCCGGTGATCCCCAGGTCGCCGGCTCGCTCGAACAGCGAACGGTCGTAGCGCTCCTCCTCGTCACGCTGTGCGGCGCCCGGCGCGACCTCGCGCTGCGCCCAATCGCGGACCGTGTCACGGACGCTCCGCTCCTCGTCACCGAGGCGGAACGGGTCCCTGGCCGGTGCCTGGTCGACGACCATCAGCCGGTCTTCTTTCCCTGGTCGTACCGATAGAAGCCGCGCCCGGTCTTGCGCCCGAGGTGGCCGGCGGTGACCATCTGGCGCAGGAGCGGCGCCGCGCGGAACTTCGGGTCGCCGAAGCCTCGATACAGCACGTCCATGACGTTGAGCATCACGTCGTTGCCGATGAAGTCGCTGAGCTCCAGCGGGCCCATCGGGTGGTTCAGCCCGCGCCGCGCGCCGGTATCGATGTCCTCGGCGGTCCCGGTCGACTCCATGAGCGTGAAGACGGCCTCGTTGATGAACGGCCCCAGCATGCGGTTCACGAGGAATCCGGGCATGTCCCTGGATTCGATGACCGTCTTGCCGAGGTCCTCGGCGAATCCCCTGGCCGCCTCGAAGGTGGCGTCATCGGTCTCGAGCCCGCGGATGATCTCGATGAGCGTCATCACCGGAACCGGCGAGAAGAAATGCAGGCCGATGAAGCGCGTCGGGCGGTCGGTCGCCGTGGCAAGCGCGGTGATGCTGATGCTGCTGGTGTTACTGGCGAAGACGGCGTCGGCGTCCGCGCTTCGAGTCAATGCCTCCCAGGTCTCGCGTTTGACCGCTTCGTCCTCAAACACTGCCTCGATCACCATGTCGTGGCCGGCCGCGCCATCGGTCCCGGCCGCCGCCTGGATTCGCGCGACGATTGCCGTGGCCCCATCTCGATCGAGCCGGCGCTTGGCGACGAGCGGTTCGAGATTACCGGCGACCCGCGCGACCCCGGCCTCGGCGAGCTCGATGCTCCTGTCGGCCAGCGTGACCCGCTTTCCGGCTGCGGCGCTGACCTGCGCGATCCCGTGGCCCATCAGCCCTGCGCCGATCACGAAGACGCGTTCAATGCTCATAGGCGCAGAAGCGTACCAGCCGTTAGCGCGCCGAGGCGTCGCCGCCAGCCGGCGCCAGCACGGCGCCGCCGAACGACACGAGCGCCAGGAGCACGAGGAGCACGAGGGCCGAGCCTCATGCGTCGAGGAGGCGCTCGGCGGCGGTGAGTGGATCCAGGTCACGCGCCGCCACGGCATCGGTGATGCGGTCCCAGTCGGCCGATTCCATTGCGCGGCGCGCTGCAAGCGCGGCCAGGGCGCGGCGGACCTGGTTTGCGGCGCGCTCACGGGCCTCGAGCGGCGAGCGGGCACTCGACCGATGCGCGTCGATGGCATCGGCAAGAGCGATCACCCCATCCGCGGTGGTGGCGGTGGTCACCATCACAGGAGGCGGCTTTCGCTCCACGCGGCCGCCGGCCGTGGAGAGCATGGCGCGCAGCTGGCGGGCGGCTCGATCGGCGCCGGGACGGTCGCCCTTGTTGACGGCGATGATGTCGGCCACCTCGAGCAGCCCGGCCTTGATCGCCTGGACCTCATCGCCCATCTCCGGCACCTCCACCACCACGGTGGTCTCCGCCAGTCGTGCAACCTCCACCTCCGACTGGCCGGCGCCGACGGTCTCGATCAGCACGGGGTCGTAACCGGCGGCGTCGAGCGCCGCTGCGGCGATCCAGGTCGTTGCGGCGATCCCACCCAGTTCGCCGCGCGAGGCCATCGAGCGCATGAAGACGTCCCGATCGGCGGCATGCTCCATCATCCGGATCCGGTCACCCAGGATGGCGCCGCGGGTATAGGGCGAGGACGGGTCGACGGCCAGGATGCCCACCCGTTTCCCGCGC
>JBHENV010000112.1:0-7772 GCA_046261895.1 Candidatus Limnocylindria bacterium | reverse complement strand
GGAGGCGGCAACAAGACCCGAAAGCTCGAGTTCCTGATGGCCGACGCGATCGGGAAGGGTGCTCGGGCGGTGATCACGACGGGGGCGGTCCAGTCGAACCATTGCCGCCTGACGGCGGCGGCTGCCACGCGTGAGGGCCTCGAGTGCCATCTCGTGCTCGAGGAGCGGGTCCCGCACAGCGATCGGCGCGACGGATCCGGGAACAACTTCCTGTTCCATCTCCTCGGCGTGACGTCGATCACGGTCGTGCCCGCCGGGACGGACCTGCCGGCGGCCATGGAGAAGGTCAGGGTCGACCTCGAGGGTCGGGGCGTGCCGGCGTACCTGATTCCGGGCGGCGGCTCGAACCCGATTGGCGCGCTCGGCTACGTTTCGTGCGCGGACGAGATCCTGTCGCAGTCGTTCGAGATGGGCGTGGAGTTCGACAGCGTGGTGTGCGCCAGCGGCAGCGGCGGCACCCACGCGGGGCTGCTGGCCGGGTTCATCCCGCAGGGTGGGCCGCCGATCGACGGCGTCAGCGTCCGGTTCGACAGCGCGCGCCAGGCAGGTCGCCTCGCGCCGCTGGTGCGGGACACGCTCGCGCTGCTCGGCCACGCCGCACCCGAGAGCCTGCCGATCGTCGTCCACGACGGGTACGTCGGCGAGGGCTACAGCCTACCGACCGATGGGATGGTCGAGGCCGTCCAGCTCGTCGCGCGTACCGAGGCGGTGCTCCTGGACCCGGTGTACACCGGGAAGGCGATGGCGGGCGTCATCGATTTCGTTCGCAGTGGCCACTGGCGCGCCGGGCAGGACATCCTGTTCGTCCACACCGGCGGCGCCCCGGCGCTGCACGCGTACGAGGGTGTCCTCGATCCCGACCGCGCGGTATCCGCATGACCCGGCGTCAGCGGGTCGTCGGGATCATCGGCGGCATGGGGCCCCTGGCCACGGCCGACCTCATCGCGAAGATCACGCTGCACACGCCCGTCGTTCGCGAGCAGGACCACCTGCGCCTTCTCGTCGACTCGAACCCGGCCATCCCGGACCGCAACGATGCGGTGTGGGGGAGCGGCACATCCCCGGCACCCGCACTGGTCGAGTCGGCGCGGCTCCTCGAGCGGAGCGGGGCCGAGCTCCTCGTGATCGCCTGCAACACGGCGCACCACTGGGTCGACGAGGTGGCGGGCGCCGTGTCGATCCCGGTCATCAGCATGGTCGATGTCACCGTCGGGGCCGCCGCCGCGCACGGTCCGGCCCGCGTCGGCGTCATGGCGATTACCGCCTGCCTCGCGACGTCGATGTACCAGGATCGCCTCGCCGCCGCGGGGATCGCGTCGCTGACGCTCGACGACGCCGACCAGGACGCGTTCACCCGGACGATCGCGGGGATCAAGGCCACCGGCTTGACTGACGCGCACCGTGCCTCGATGGCGCGCCACGCCGGCCGGCTGGTCGACGCCGGCGCGGAGCTGCTGATCGCCGGCTGCACGGAAATCCCGATCGTCCTCGGCGAGGCCGACCTGCGCGTCCCCGTCATCAGCTCGACAGATGAGCTGGCGCGGGCGGCCGTCGCCGCTGCCCGCCACGCTCCCGTCACGATCCGCCAGGCCTGACCTCGTTGGCCGCCTGCACATCGCGCCTGCCGGGCATCGCGCTCGCCGTGGTCGTCGCGGGCGTGGCCTGGACGATCTCCCGCCTTGTCCCGTGGCTGCCCGCCGCCCCGCTCGCGCTCGGCCTGGGGTGGGTGAGCGCCCTCGCGGCCGGCCGCCTGCTCGCCGCCGATGCGGGCGTCGCCTGGTCCGGCACGCGTGCGCTGCGGATCGGGGTCATGCTCCTCGGCGCCCAGCTCAGCCTGGCCGTCGTCATCGACCGCGGCGGAGGCGCGATCCCCCTCATCGTCCTCGTGCTCCTCGCCGTCTTCGGGGCCGCGCTGGTTGGTGGACGGCTGCTCGGCCTTCCGCTTGAGGTGCGCCTGCTGATGGCCGCGGGCATCGGCATCTGCGGCAACTCGGCAATCGCGGCGGTCGCGCCCATCGTGCGGGCCACGCAGCAGCAGGTGGCCACGGCCGTCGCCATGATCACGGTCTTCGGGACCGCCGCCGCCCTCGCCTATCCGCTGATCGCCGCGGCGCTGGGACTGTCGGACGTCGACTACGGAACGTGGAGCGGCATCGCGATCGCCGACACCGCGCAGGTCGTGGCGGCGGGCTTCGCGGGCGGTGAGGACGCGGGGGACGTCGCGACGATCACCAAACTCACCCGCAACGCGTTCCTGGGCCCGGTGGTCCTGCTGATCGCCGCCCTGGGCGCGCGCTCCGACGATCCGTCGGCGTCCGGCCTCCGGCTCTCCACGGCAGTGCCGGCGTTCGTCATCGGCTTCCTCGCGCTGGCGACGCTGCGATCGCTGGGCGTCATCGGCGCCCAGGCGGGAGATGTGCTTGCCTCCATCGGCGGATTCGCGATCCTCGTCGGCCTGGCCGGCATCGGCCATGGGCTGCGCACGACCCGGCCCCGGCGGTCGGACCTGCGCGCCCTCGCGCTCGGCGGCGCGATCATGGTCGCGATGTCAGCCGCTGTCCTGGCCTTCGTGACTTTGACCTGAGTCTCGCGTCGCCTGATCGTTTGCGACCGCTGCCGTCGTCACGTGGCCCTGGCGCGACGATCTGTGATCTCGTTCGGCATCCACCGCCCGAAGATCCACCGACGGGCTCGCATCCGGGCGACCACGAGCAGGACCACCAAGACTGCTCCGGCGACGAGTGTCCAGTTCATCGAACGGCCTCATTGAACGAGTCGATCAGGCGACGACCGAGCCGATGAGCTCGGCATCTCCTGCTACCTCGAGACGTTCACAGAGCCGAACGTTCACCATTACGAGCGGCGCGGATACCGGACCGTCGGCGCGCCTGTGATCGGGGATGGCTGCGAGGCTACGGCATGTTGCGACCTGCTGTCTCCAGCCAGCCCAACGCGCCCGCCTGACTCAAAGACACCACCATTCGCGGCGCTGTCGGGAGAGGCCCGTCAGCATCGCGTCGAGCCGGCAGGGACTCCACCTACCGGCCGGCGGTTGGCTACCCGACGGTGTGCAGGTCATAGCTCATGCCAGGTCGCGATCCTCACTCACCGCAGGCGCGAGAGCCTTGAGCGGCTCGAGGTCGTTGCCCCATTCGTGATGCACGCCGCGTGAGTCCATCAGCGTCTCGACGCGTTGCTCGAGGTCCTGCTGGAACGCCTGATCGCCGTCGGTGACCAGGCGGGTCAGGGCAGTGGCGAGGTAGCCGGATGGCCAGCCCTGGGCCTCTTCGATCGGCGGCAGCGCATCGGTCAGGCGGTCAAGGTAGGGAGGCCACGTCGACTCAAGGCCGAAGAGCGTGCGAACCAGGGCGAGAGCCGATTCGGCGGCGTGCAGCCGTCGCCCGAGCTCGTCGCCGCGGCGGGCGGCCTTGATCGAACGTACGAAGCTGTTGAGGTAGCCGTCATACGCCTCGGGCGTTCTCTCGCGTGCGATGCGTCCGGACTCCGATCGCAGGCGCTCGAGAGTCGCCGCGAGCTCGCCGGTGCGATCGAACAGGATCCGCGCCGAGACATACGTCGGGGTGTACCAGCCGGGCTCCTCGACATAGCCGGAAATCACCGCGAGGGACTGAAAGAGGACGTCGGCCTTCGGTTTGCCACCGTCCCGGCTGCGCTCGAGTCGGGTCTAGGCTCGCCCCCGGCTCGGGATCCATGGAGCAGCAGCCCGACCGTCTCGGGGTCGCGTTCGGCCGCCGCGACGATCGCGGTCAGGAAGCCATTTCTCATCGCGCGATGGTCCCGGAAGTCCGGTCGTACCGGGCATGGCAACCGTCAGGACTTAGCTTGCCTCGAAACGGGTCCGTCACCGAATGGTCGCAAGCAGTTCGCGCGTTCGTTGGATCCAGGGGGTCCGCCCTTTCTTCGTGTTGCCCTCCAGCGCCGCCTCGAGGTTGCGCATCGCGTCATCGATCATGTTGCGCGCGAGGTGGATGCGAGCCGACGTCTCTAGCGCATCTGCCTGTTGGACCACCAGCTCCGTAGGCTTGATGACCTCGAGAGTCTGCTGAGCCACGTGTGCCGCCTCGTCGAGCCGCCCGAGTCCCAGCAGCGCGAGCGCGCGTGCCCGGAGGCAATCGATCTTCGTAAAGACGTCCCATTCGGCATTGAGCGGCAGTGCGTCGAGGAGCTCGAGGCCTGCAACAGGATCTCCCCTTGCGGTCCGGATTCGCGAGAGCACGGCCATCGCGTTGGCGATCTGGATCGCTTTGAGCTCTTCCAGACGCTCGGCGGCTGCGGTGGCGTACCGCTCCGCTTCGTCGAGCTCGCCGTCCGCCGCGGCAGTCTCGGCCAGCCCGAGGGCGATGAGTTCGACGTCGACGACCTGTCCGAGCTCGTCCGCCACGCCCTTCGCCTCGGTTTGCGCCCGCCGCGCCTCGGCCGGCCGGCCGGCGTACGAATACAGCCAGCCGAGCGTCTCGAGCAGGGGATATCGAGCGTTCCTGCTCTCGCCGACGTCATCAAGAGTCTTCGAGCACCATTCGATCGCCTCGCTGACCGGCGTAGGGCCGTCAATGAGCATCCCGCTCATCACCGCCAGGCCACGACGGGCCCGCGCTTCGTCGCCAGCAGCCCTTGCGTTGACGACCGAGGCCTCCGCCGCCTCTCGTGCCTCGACAAGCCGCCCGACGCCGCCAAGCGTGAACGCAAGGGCGCCATACACGCGCGAAAGCGCTGCGAAATCCGCCGAATTGCGTACCACTTCAAGGGCCTCCTGGATGGTGGCCGTGGAATGTTCCACGTCCACCGGCCCGAGGAAGGCTTCGAACATCGCGCGAACTGCCCTCGCGACGGCGCCCAGGATGCGTTCCCCACTGGCACGTGCCACTTCGTCGGCCCGTCGCAGGAGTGCGTCTCCGCCGGGATGGTCTCCGGCGCGAATCAGCGCGTCGCCCGCGCTGAGGAGCAACCGTGGCGACGCTTCGTTGCCGGCAAGTTCCATGGCCCGGCGCAGGACCGATGCCGCCTGCGTGATAGACCCGACGGCAAGCGCCCGCTCGCCGATCGCACCGAGGTGTTCGGCGGCACGCAGCCTCAGCGAATGGGCCTCGTCGTCATCGGTCCCCAGACTGACTCGGTAGCGATATGCCTCCTCCAGGTGGTGAGCGATGACCTCCTGGAACTGCGTGAGCTCATCGCCCGTGGTCAGCTCGATCCAGTCTGCGAGCCGAGCATGGAGATCCGCCCGATCGCGTTTGGGCAGCGCCTCGTAGGCCGCGTCGCGAATGAGGACGTGCCGAAAGGCGAACGCGTCGCCCGCACCGATGTCGGCGCGTGCGGGACGGATGAGCTCCCGTCGGACAAGCGTGAGGAGCTGAGCGGTCAGCGATGCGCGGACATCGTCTGGGGCAATCTGGGCCAGCGCGGCGGTCTCGAAGACTCTGCCGATGACCGAGCCGCGGGCCGCTACCTGGCGCGCGTCGCCCGGCAAGCGATCCAGCCGGGATGCGATGAGCGCGCGTATCGTCGGAGGCACCCCGACCTCCTGCTGCGATGTCATTTCCCACCCATCACCGGACCGGCGCAACACGCCGTCGTCGCGCAACATGGCCACCATCTCCTCGACGAAGAGCGGGTTTCCCTCGGACGCATCCGCGATACGGGCAATGAACTCGATCGCCAGGGCATCTCCCCCCTCCTGCGCACGGCACAGCGCTTCGATGTCGCCGAGGTCGAGTGACTCGAGGCGGATCAACTGCGTGTTGGAGCGCCCTGAGGCCCAGCTCGGACGCGCTTCGAGCAGATCGGGTCGAGCCGTGGCGATGATCACCAGCGGGACATCGGTCGTGAGGTCGACGACGTACTCGAGGAGATCGAGGAATGCCGCGTCGGCCCAGTGCAGATCCTCGAAGATTGCCACCAGGGGAGCGGTCTCGGCCATGCGTTCCAGGATCCGGCGCGTGGCCCAGAACGCGTCATCCTGGCTCACGCTCACGCCAGCGACCGACATGAGCTGCGCTACGCCCTCGCCGATCGCCCGAGCCGATGGGTCGCCTGCCGCCAGTGCCCCGAGCTTCTCGACGATCAACTCGGTGGAGTCGCCATCGACGATGCCGGCTGCCGGGCGCAGCGCCTCGCGGATCGGCCATTGCGCCGTCCCGTCGCCGTAGGGCAGGCATCTGCCGCGGATGATCTGCGCCTCACTGGGTAGTCGTGCGCCTACCTCTCGGAGCAGACGTGACTTACCGACGCCGGCGTGCGCGAGAACAGTGACAAGCGTGACCGTCCTGGTTTCCGAACTGTGGGTATAGGCCTCCAGGAGGGCGCGCAGTTCCGTACCGCGCCCGACGAGGTCGCCTGTCCGCACCCTGGCATCGCCGACCGCGCTCACGCGATCCACACGGTACGCCCGAACCGGCTCAGCTTTGCCCTTCGCGTGGATCGCGTCCAGCGGCGTCGCGTCGACCGCTTCGTGCACGAGCCGGTAGGTGAGCTCTCCGATGATGATGCTTCCCGGCTCGGCCGCCTGTTCCAGCCGCGCCGCGGTATTGACCGCGTCCCCGGTCACAAGAGTCTGGCCGCCGGGATCGCCGGCGATCACATCGCCGGTATTGATGCCCGTTCGCGTCTGCAGCTCCACGCCGTATCGCTGCCGCAGGTCATCGTTGAGGCGCTGCATGCCGCGGCGCAGGGCGTCCGCAGCCCGAACGGCACGGATGGCATCGTCCTCGTGCAATTGCGGGATCCCAAAGACCGCCATGACGGCGTCACCGATGAATTTCTCCACGGTTCCACCGTGGAGCTCGATCGCCTGGCGCGCCACCGAGAAGTAGCGGCCCATGACGGTGCGAACCGCTTCGGGATCCAGCCGCTCGCCGAGTGCCGTCGAGCCGGCGACGTCGGAGAACAGGATTGTGACCACCTTGCGCACCTCGCTGGGAGGCGCGCCGCCAGGGAGGCCGGCGCCGCACTGCAGACAGAACCGCGCATGGTCCGGGTTCGCGGCGCCACAGCTCAAGCACGCAGGCACCGGTGGAGTGTACCCAGCGTTTGCCGCCGTGCCCTCCGCCCTCCGCGGCGAACGCGAACATCCGCAAGCTGGGGGTCGAGGGCATCCCACCTTTCTGGAAGGCCCTCGTCGACAGGCACGTCGCTGCGGCGCACGAGCAGGCGGGCACCGAGCGCGGCGACGCCGCGTGGGCGGCCGGCGGGGGCCTGCCCCTTACGGAGGCAATGACCGAGGCGCTGCTCCCGGATCGCGCCGACGGTCGACCAGCTTCTCAGGGCTGCTGAGTCGCGAGGAAGGGGCGCACCTCGATCGGCATCTTGATGGCGGCGCTCGTCTTCGCGGCCCAGCGTAGCGCCGCGTCGAGGTCCTCGGCCTGGACGATGTAGAACCCGCCGATCGATTCCTTCGCCTCGACGAGGGGCCCATCGGTCATGACCGTCGAGCCGTTCGTGGCATTTCCGAGCGCGGGTGGGTATCGGACGCGCTACGCCTTCTGCCGTCTGCGCCACCAGGAGCTGCTGGCATCGGTCAGATTCGCCAGTAGTCGCCCGTGAGGCCCAGGGCTGCGAAGTGGGCGAGCAGCTCCTCACGGCCGGGTCGCGCGTAGTCGAGCTTCAGCTTGCGGGTGTAAATCGGTCCGCTGAGCGCGTGGACCTGATCGGGCGTCAGGGACGCAGCCTGGTCGGTCGGAGCGCAGAGATCGGAGGCGTCTCGGTGTTCTGGTGAAGCGAAGAAGACCATCGTGTTGGAGCACGTGGTCACGATG
>JBHENV010000111.1:0-2859 GCA_046261895.1 Candidatus Limnocylindria bacterium | reverse complement strand
GGAAGATCTCCTCGAGGTCGCTCGTCGCCTGGCTGAACCCGACCACGCGATGACCGGACTCGACCATCGCGCGCAACAGATCGGCCTGTGCCTCGGGTGGCCCATCGAACGAGGCCTCGATCCGGACGGCGCCGTCCGCGTCGCTGGTGCCACCGAGGACGTCGGCGATGCGCGGATCGGTTCCCAGCCACTCCCGCGCCGCCGTCATGGCGGCCTCGTCGCCGAGCAGGTCGATGCGCAGCAACGCCGTCGCGCGCAGGGAGCGCTCGATCTCGCCGATGCTTCCCGAACGGAGGACGCGGCCGCGGTCGATGATCGCCACGCCGGTGCACATCTCTCCGAGCTCGGGGAGGATGTGGCTGCTGATCAGGATCGTCTTGCCCATGCTGCGCAGCTCGCGAAGGATCTCTCGCAGCTCGACGCGAGCGCGCGGGTCAAGCCCGGAGGCCGGCTCGTCGAGGATGAGCAGCGCCGGGTCGTGCACCAGGGTGTGGGCCAGGCAGAGCCGCTGGCGCATGCCGCGCGACATGGTCTCGACGTACCCATCGCGCTTGTCGGTGAGCCCCACGATCTCGAGCAGCTCGTTGATCATCGGCCCGCGACGGTTGGCCGGCACGCCATAGCAGCGCGCAAAGAAGTCGAGGTACTCCCAGACCCGCAGGTCGTCGTAGACGCCGTAGAAGTCGGGCATGTAGCCGATGCGTCGCCGAACCTCGAGCGGATCCGCTCCGACGCCGATGCCGGTCACGTACGCCTCTCCCGCCGAGGGCGCCAGGAGCGTGGCGAGAATCTTCATGGTCGTGGTCTTGCCGGCGCCGTTCGGCCCGACCAGGCCGTAGATCTCGCCGGGCCCGACCAGCAGGTCGACGCCTGCGACGGCGAGCTGGTCGCCGTAGCGCTTGACGAGGCCGCGAGTCTCCACGACAGGCATTCCGGTGATCATTCGCCGATCACCCCCGCGGCCCGAGCGCTCACGAAGACGCTCGGCTGTCCGAAATCCTGGGCCTGCGCGACACCGGTGAGCCGGATCTCGATTCGACCGGTCCCGCTGATGACGCTGTCGGGATCGTCGATCTCGAACCGGCTGCGCTCGCTGATGTCCCCCAGCAGCGTCCACGCTCCGGTCGATGGGTCGCGCAACTCGATGGTGAAGCCGGGTGGGAAGAATCCACCGAACCCGCCCTGGTCGCCGAGGACCATCGACGGATCGGGGCCGACGAGAATCTCCAGCTCGGAGACGGCCATGTCGGTCGCCTCGAGCGGGAGCGAGATGCTGTAGGTCGCCGATCCTTCGCCCAGCATGACCATGCCGGGCCCGTTGTTGCTGGTCTCGCCCTCGGTGGCGAGGACGGTGACCCCCATCTGCTCCGGGCCGATCTCCACCTCACCGCTGCCCATGGTCGGGCGCACGCTGATCACCTCGACCGAGTGCGCGTAGTGCTGCGCCTCGAGGTCGTCGACGGTGACCGGCAACGGGCTGGCCTCGTCGTGCCAGCCGATCACATACGGCCCGCGGCCGCTTGCCGAGCCGGGGACGACGCCGGGCATGTCGCCGCCGACGAAGCCGCCGAAGCCGACGAGCGACTCGATCACCTGGCGCCGGACGAGCACCTGCCGCTGCGCCTCGGTGCCGGCGTCGAAACCTCCGAAGCCGTAGACCTGGTCGGAGGCTGAGGAGCCGTTGAAGTTCGTCGTCTCGACCGTGAACTCGGCGCTCTCGCCCGGGCCGAGCTCCTCGCCGACGAGGTCGCCGCCGCTGCTGCTGATGAACGCGATGTCCTCCACGGGCACCGTGCCCTCGTTCGTGACCGTCCCGACCATCTCGCCCTCGGCGCCGTGCCACGTCACGCTCAGGATCGGCTCGCGCTCGACGATGGCATCGGCGCGCACCGCCTCGAAGCCGAAGACGCCGATCGCCAGCCCGCGCAGATGCGCCGGATCGCCCTGCTCGATCACCACATCCGAGGCCGCCGCGGGACGTCCGTCGAAGTTGATGGGGCGCATCTTGGCCACCAGCGCATCGGCCTCGACGGTGAGGTCGTAGCTGGCCCGGTCCGGCGAGAAGATGCCGGCGTAGCTCTCCACGGTGGCCGCTTCGCCCGTGCCGCTGGATCGGATCAGCGAGATCTGGTTGACGATCACTTCGCTGCCCTTCATCGAGTTGCCGACTCCGAACGAGCAGGCCGTGAAGAGCACCACGAGCAGCGGGGCGGTGACCCAGGCAAGCTCCCGCCGGTCGATCCGTCGCAGCACGATGTAATTGATCGGACCGATGAGCAGGATGTAGGCGACGATGATGGCGAGCAGCAGCTCGGCCGACGGGACCTCCAGCGACGGCAGATTGCTGAGCGCGTTGCCAATCGAGTTCTGCGCCTCCTCGGGCGGCATGCCGCCGAAGAACTGCTCGAGCGCGGCGTTGGTGGGCAGCAGCCGCGCCCACAGGCGTGGCGATCCCTCCCAGCCGCGGAAGGCATCGGTCGCCAGGTCGGTCCCCATGAGGATGACGCGGCCCGCGCCCACGGTGTGCATCGATGCCAGGATCGTGTCGTCCTCGGCGCGAATGAGGACGCGGGCACCGTCGCGCAGCGAGCCCGTGGAGATCGTGGTCGTCTCCACCGCGGACTCGTCGGCCCCCGACCAGAGAGCCAGCGCGTCCTGCGGCACCTCGTCAATCGCGGTCAGATCCTCCAGCGGCAGGATGCCGGTGAAACCCGCCGTGCGCGCCTGCCAATCCGGACCGCCCAGCACGACCAGCTGCCCACCGTTCGCCACCCAGCGTTCGATGCTGCGACGCTGTGCCTCGCTGAGGGCGGAGCTGTCATCGGCCCACACGATGGCGGAGAGGCCCTCGAGCGGCTC
>JBHENV010000110.1:0-3285 GCA_046261895.1 Candidatus Limnocylindria bacterium | reverse complement strand
CCACTGCGGGACATCGCTGACTGGGTCGGCCAGTACCGCCGGCATTGGGAGGAGAGCTTCGATCGGTTGGACGCCTACCTCCGCGATCTACAGGAAAGCAAGGAGCACGAAGATGGAGACGACGATGACCGCCACACGAATCGACCGGGGTAGCACCGAGACGACCACCATCTACTCGGAGGGTGGTGACCTCGTGTTTGAGCGGACGTTCGACGCGCCGCGCGAGCTGATCTGGAAGGCATTCACGGAGCCGGAGCGCATCCCGCGCTGGTGGGGCCCGAAGGGTTCGACGACGACGGTCGCGGAGATGGACGTGCGGCCGGGTGGCACGTGGCGCTACGTGAGCAGCGCGCCGGACCGCGAAGACGTCGTGTTCTACGGCGAGTACACCGAGGTCACGCCCCCCTCGGGCTACACGTGGACGTTCATGTTCGACGTCGAGGGGGTCGGCCCGCAGGGCGGCCCGGAGACCTTCATCTTCGAGGACGTCGATGGAAAGACCAAGGTCACCTCGGTCGGCCACATGGGATCCCCCGAGGTGATCGAGGCGGCGCTGGCGACCGGCATGGTTGCGGGCGCTCTCGAGACCTGGGATCGCCTCGAGGCGCTGCTCGCCGAAGGCTGACGGGTCCAGTAGCGGGCAGGGCATCACCCACGAGGCCCTGCTCTTTTCGCGCGCCGATGAGCGAGTCTCGCCAGGGACCAATCAGCGGCGGCTTAGCAGGGTCTCCCCGGACGAGCCACGTTGCCCTGAGCGTGCGTGATCGGTCGAGCACGCCGAGGTGCCGCTCACGCGTGCCGACGCTCGATAGAACGGGCATCCGTCGCGCAAAGTGCGGCGTCGTGTGAAGAGTGCCCGATCAATCGAGCACCGCCACGGGAGCCGTCAACCGGTGAGGTTGAGGGCCGAGAAGGCGAGCCAGGCGACGAGCAGCAGGGCGGCCATCACGGCGGTCAGGATGCCGATGTTCCGGAGGTCTCGCTCGACGTAGTGGTACTCGGCCCGTTCTCGCTTCGTGAGGGTGGAGCCGTACCCGCCGACGGGGGGAGCGGCAGTGCGACGGGGCGGATCGAGCGAGGCGGCCTCGCGCGCGTCGGGCGTGCCGACCGGCGGGATAGGTTCCATCGGTTCCATCGGCGCCGTCGGCTCCGCGGCGGTGGCCCGAGGAGCCGACACGGCGGGGCGGTTCGCGCGCTGGGAGGCCGAGCGCTGTCGCGCCTTGCGGCTGGCGGCCTTTCCGGCTCGGCGGGCCATCGGTACCTCGTCTCATGCGTGATCGAACGGCAGGCCGCGGGAGGATTGGAGGCCGCGGGGCGACTATGATACCGCCGATCCGATGCCCGAACTCAATCGCCTGCTCACCGACAACCTGGCAGTGGCCTTCGGCGCGCTCGTAGTCGTCGTGCTGTTGCTCATCGTCGGGTTCCTTGTGCAGAACGTCCGAATCCGCCGGGCGGTGCGCACCTATCGCGAGCTCGTGCGCGACCAGGACGGCGGCACGCTGCACGACCGGCTGGTGGGAAGCGCGGAGCAGGCGGTGCGCGCGGGTGAGCGCATGAAGGAGATGGAGGCGATGCATTCCATCATCGACCGGCGCACTCGGCGCAGCCTCCAGCACATCGGCCTCGTCCGATTCAATCCGTTCGATGACACGGGATCGGACCAGAGCTTTACGATCGCGCTCCTGGACGACCAACACGACGGGATCGTCCTCAGCAGCCTGCATGGACGAGCCAACACGCGTATCTTCGCCAAGCCGGTCTCCGGTGGCGGCTCGCAGCACACACTGTCCGACGAGGAATCGCAGGCGATCCGCATCGCGGTCGAGGGGACGCTTCCGGGGTGACGATCGGGGCGATCGACCCCGACCAGCGGCACGTGGCCGAGCGCCTCGTCCTCCTGGCGCTCCGTCGCTTTCATCGGCAGCAGCCGCTGTCGGTCGACCTGCGCATGGACGCCCTCGTCACCCGCGTGGCCGAGCTGGCGGAGCGACGTCCGCCGAGCACGCATCGCGGCGGTGTCAGGCTTGATCTCGCGGAGGCGGAGCTGCGCCGGGTCATCGACGATCTCGTCACCGACGGCAGGCTGGTGCGCGAGGGTCGACGCATCCGCCTGGCCGATGCGAAGACCGGGCTGGATCCGGAGATGGGGGAGAGGGTTGCAGCGCTGCTCGGCGGGCTGCGCGCCGCGGGAGCCGCGCCGCCACGGGTCGACGGCATCGCGGCCAGGCTCGGGATCCCGCCGAACGTCCTGGATCAGCTGCGCACCGGCGGCCAGCTGCGCCAGATCGCGCCGGGGATCGACTACCCGGCAGACGTGTGGTCGGCACTGCGTGCCCGTGTCGCGGGGCTTCCCGGCACCGTCACCATCGCCCGCCTCCGAGATGAGCTGCGCACGACGCGGCGACATGCCGAGGCGATCCTTGCCGCCATGCAGGCGACGCGCACGAATCGGCCTCGTTTTCGCCCCGGCACGCAACGGAGAAGGCAGGCGGGCCGATGAGGGCGGCGGCGCCGATGGTCGGTCCACTAGCGAAGCGATCCCGCAGTGTCGTACTCGAGGCGAAGGCCCATGTCCTCGGGGTAGTTCCCGAATTCGCGTCCGAAGACGTTCATGCCGCCGACGTTGTTCGCGTCCGGCCTGACACCGAGCCGGACCGAGATGGGCTCGCCGGCTCGCAGCCGGAGGCCAGCGACCGTGACGTCCGAGAGTCGGACACCGTCGATCGACGTGCCCTCGGCGGTCACGCGCCAGCGCTTCAGCACGCCGAACTGCGAGTCCTTCTCCTCCCACCAGCCCGGCGTGAGGCGGCCGCGCGTGCCTCCGAAGTCGCCCGGCGCCGTCCATTCGCCGAGATGCGTTCCGTTGATCGAGACGCTGATGTCGCTCGGCCAGTCAGGATCGTTGAGCGGCGCCTCGCTGCACACCTCGGCCGTGAGCTGGAGCGCCAGGATCGGCGCGCCCGGTGGGACCCGATTGGGGAAGCGGTATTCCAGGAATCCCGAATGGAACCAGACGAGCTGGGCTCTGAGTCGATCCGGCTCGTAGAACGAGTTGGGGTCGTCGAGATAGCCGATCAGGCCATCGGCGCTCGCCAGGCCGCAGGTGGGCTGGACCTCGAAGTCCGAGTACCCGCCGACCGGCATCGTGAGCTCGATGGCGGCCGGCATCCGATGGGTGCCACGGGGAAGGTCGATCACGAGCTCGTCGTATGTGCGTGCGCACACCTTCTGCAGTCCTCGGCTCGCCGGGCGCATCTCGGTGTGCAGAAGCCCGGCCTTCTC
>JBHENV010000109.1:0-5897 GCA_046261895.1 Candidatus Limnocylindria bacterium | reverse complement strand
GAAACATAGCACAGGTGTTCGGATCCTCGGGCGGCGATGCGACAGCTCCGCTGTCGCGAAGGTGGGACGGCCGATCCTGCCGGCCATCTCGTCTTCGGCGACGACCGCAGAGGGGACGCGGTGATGGTCGGTGGCGAGTGGACCGCCTCGGGTAGACTCAATCACGGATGACTGGAATCGAACTCTCCGCTGAGGCTGCTCAGCCACCGCCTTCCCGCCGGCGATGGCGGCTGCCGGCATCCCGCGGCGGAATGGCATGGATGGTGGTGGTGATCATCATCGGCGTGCTGCTCACGGTGCAGTTCGGCCGCCAGGTCTACGCCAACTGGGAGAGCGGACAGCGCGCCGCGGCCATCGAAGCTGAGATCGCCGCGGTCGAGGCCGAGAATGCGGACCTGCGGCGTGAGCTCGCCTATCTCAGGAGCGAGGCGTACATCAGCGCCGAGGCGCGCCGGCTCGCGAACCTGGGCGCGGTCGGCGAGCAGGTGCTCATCATCCCGCCCGGTGCAGAGGAGCCACTTCCCGAAGAGCTCCTCGTCGCCCAGCCGCCGGAGCCGCTCCTCGAGCAGTGGGTCGAGCTCTTCTTCGGGCCGCCCTGAGGATCGCTAGGCGAACGTCAGGCTCGGAACGGGTCAAAGAAGGAGCGCGGCGGCAGCGTCCGGTCCAGCCGGGTGGCAGCCGCATCGGGCAGTGCGCCGGGCCGGTCCGCCTTCAGCGCGAGAACCACGGCGCCGACCGCGGGTTCCCAGCGGGGCGCGACGACGGTCGGTGCCTGGTCGTCACCTCGAATCGCCTCGATCGCCGCGTCGGTCAGGTGGCCTGACCCGGCGCCCACAAGTCCGCCGCAGAACGAGAGCGCGAACGGCAAGCGCGCGATGCCCACTCGGCGCGCTGCGGCCGCGGCCACGGCGCCAAGCCCGGCCCCGTGGATCCGCACCACGTCGCGGGCGACCGCATCTCCATTCGTCGCCTCCTCCAGCAGGGCGCGGACGATCAGGCCCACCGGGAGCGGACCCGCGTGGCGAGCGGTGAACCGATGCAGGACGGCCTCCACGTCGTCGTCCCCGGTCACCGCCAGGAGCCCGGCCCGCAGGGAGGTCGGTGGACCGATGCCCAGCTCCGAGCGCACGACCGCGGCCAGTGTCCTGCGGGCCAGCTCGCCGGCTCCCTGCGGCGACTGCCAGAAGCTCGAGTGCCAGGTGGCTCCGTCATGTGCCCGAGCACCGGTCGCCGCCCCGCTCCCGATGGCGACGACGACCGCAGGCCCTTCCGGCACCGCCCCGGACAGCGCGCCGATGGCGTCGTTGACCACCAGGACGGGGCCAGCGTAGCCGCCGGCCGCGGCTGACGCGCCGATCAGGACGTGGTCCTCCGGCCAGTCGGCTCCAGCCATGCTGAACACCGCGTGGCCGATCTCCGCCCTGTTGGACCCTGCCTGTGCGAGCGCATCGTCGACCACTCCGCCGACCAGGGCCATGGCAGGCACGTCGCCGGCAGCGTACGGGTCCGCAGAGCCCGGCCGGCGGGCGGCTCCCACCACCGCGCCATCCGGCCGCGCGACGAGCGCGATAGCCTTGCTGTTTCCTCCGTCGACGCCGAGGAGGAGCGTCACGCGTGCGGCGTGCGGTCGGGCCGGGCATCCCGATCCGCCAGGACGACCGTGTCCGCGTGATGGTGGAGGAAGCAGGCGGGGAGACCGGGATCCGGTTCCGACCGGGCGGCAGCCACCGTGAGGGCGCGTGCATCGTCGACGAGCTCCATCGGGTCAGCGCAGCAGCCGCGCGGGCAGGTGGGCGCGGTGCGCGGCCGCCATCTCGTCGTACAGCGGCTCCGCCCGGTCGAGCGAGAGCACGAGGGGATGGGCGGCCAGCGCCCGAATGCCGTCGCGACGTGTTCCAGCCCACGCCGCCTCTGCGGCGAGCTCTTGGTACCAGGCCAGCGATTCGATGAGTCCGCGCACCTGCCGGGGAAGCGGTGGCACCTCGATGGGCTCGATACCGCCGGCAGAGACCGTGGCCGGCACCTCGACCACGAGCTCCTCGGTGAACCCAGGCAGCGGCGCGCCCCGGTTCGGCACATTGACCGGCCAGGTGGTGCCACGGTCGTTGACGATCGCCTCGATCACGTCGACCGCGAGCTCAAGCTCCAGGATGCCACCGCGTGACCGGTCGGGATCGAGATGCGGGTCGTCCGCCGCGGCCTGCTCCCGGTAGTGCGTCCAGTAGTCGTCCACGCTGGCCATGATCTCCTGCGCCCGGGTCATCGGTGCCGCTCGGGCGCCGGCCAGCGCATGATCGGCGAAGTAGTAGTAGTACAGGTAGGCCGATGGGAGCGCGCCCATGGTCGCTGCCAGGTGGAGCATCAGCTCGCCGCGGTCCGTTGGCCCGCCGTCGGCATCAAGCCGGTCCGCGGCTGCCTGGACGAGCGGCATGACGTCCGCTCCATCGTAGTCGTGCTCTACCGTCCAACCCGTGTGGTTCAGGCCCACCAGGGTCGCGTCGAGGCGGCCCGCTTCCAGGCCGGCGAGCCTCGCGATACCGGCCGGAAACGTGAGCGGACCCTCGCACAACGACACGCAACGGATCGGGGACTGCCGCGTGAGCGCCTGCGAGACGATGTTGACGGGGTTCGTGTAGTTGACCAGCCACGCATCGGGGCACACGCGTTCCATGGCTTCCACGATCACGCGCATGACGCCGATCGAGCGGAGCGCCATGAAGAAGCCACCTGGTCCCTGGGTCTCCTGGCCGATGACCCCGTGGCGCAGTGGAATGCCCTCGTCGAGGGCACGTGCCTCGAAGCCGCCGGGCCGGAAGCTCGTGAGCACCACGTCGGCGCCGTCGAGCGCCGCCTCGCGATCCATCGTCTCGGTTATGCGAAGGTCGAGATCTCGCACGACCGTCATACGCTCGGCGAGGCGCCTGACCACGTCGAGCCGCTCCGCATCGAGGTCGACGAGGACGATCTCCGAGCCGCGGAAGTTCTCACCGCGCTCGACCAGCGAGGCGATGGTGCCGGGCGTCCGCGTGCTGCCACCGCCGATGTAGACGAGCCGGATGGCCGCCACGGGTCGCCCTTCAGCCCTCCGCGTGCGGACCGGCCGCGCGGACCGGCCGGGAGATCCCGTCCGCGTAGCTCTCGAAGTTCGCGGCGAACATGGCGGCCAGCTCTCGCGCCTTCGCGTCGTAGGCGGCGGGATCCGGCCAGGTCTCTCGCGGTCGCAGCATCTCGCTCGGCACGCCCGGGACCACGGTCGGCACGGCGACCTCGAAGACGGGGTCCGTCTCGTACGGGACGTCGGCCAGCGCGCCGCTCAATGCCGCACGCACCATGGTGCGGGTGTGGTCGATCCCCATGCGCACGCCGGTGCCGTAGGGGCCTCCCGTCCATCCGGTATTCACCAGCCAGACGGGCACATCGTGCTGCTCGAGGCGCTCCGCCAGCATCGCGGCGTAGATGCCCGGGTGGCGGGGAAGGAACGGGGCACCGAAGCCCGCCGAGAAGGTCGCCCTCGGCTCGGTGACGCCGATCTCGGTGCCGGCCAGCTTGGCGGTGTAACCGCTGATGAAGTGGTACTGCGCCTGCTCGCGCGTCAGGCGGCTGATCGGCGGCAGGATCCCGAACGCATCGGCCGTCAGGAGGACGACGTTCTTCGGATGCGTCGTCATGCCGGTGGAGTCGGCATTGCCGATGAACTCGAGCGGATAGGCGCCGCGCGTGTTCTCCGTGAAGCGCTCCGAGTCGAGGTCGAGCTCGCGCGTGACTGGATCGAGGTCGACGTTTTCCAGGATGGTGCCAAAGCGCCGCGTGGTTGCGAAGATGTCGGGCTCGTACATCGGCGACAGGCGGATCGTCTTGGCGTAGCAACCGCCCTCGAAGTTGAAGAGACCGTCGGTCGTCCAGCCATGCTCGTCGTCGCCAATGAGCGACCGCTCGGGATCGGCGGAGAGCGTCGTCTTGCCGGTCCCGGAGAGCCCGAAGAACACGGCGGGATCGTCATCGTGCCCGACGTTCACCGACGCGTGCATCGGAAGCGCGCCTTCGGCGGGCAGCAGGTAGTTCATGACGGTGAACGCCGACTTCTTGATTTCACCGGCGTACTCGGTGCCGACGATGATGATCTCCATGCGCTCGAGATGAACCAGGATCGCGGTCTCGCTGCGAACCCCTTCAGTGGCCGGATCCGCCTTGAACGCCGGCGCGTCGATGATCGTGAAGTTGGGCACGAAGCCCTCGAGGTCGGCCGCCGGCGGACGCCGAAACAGGTTTCGGGCGAAGATGCTGGCCCACGCGGTCTCCGTGAAGACGCGGAGCGAGCGGCGGTGATCGGGATGCGCGCCGACGTAGAGGTCCTGGCTGTAGACGGGCCGATCGGCCAGGTATGCGACCAGCCGCTTGCGCAGCCGAGCGTAGTGCCCCTCCGAGATGGGCTGATTCACCGCCCCCCACCAGATCTGCGCGCTGCTCGACGGCTCCTCGACGATGAACTTGTCGAGCGGCGAGCGGCCCGTGTGCTTCCCGGTCCGCACGACGAGCGATCCATGCGCCGAGATCGTTCCCTCCGCATTGCGAATGGCATGCTCGTACAGCTCGGCGGTCGAAAGGTTCCGGTACGTCCCATCCAGCGGAGTCGAGCTTCGGCGAAGGTGCGTGGTCGCCACGGTCTCCTCCTTGCGTCCGGCCCCTGCCACTGGCGATGGGGTCGGCTATGTGAGTCGACCGGCCGCGCGTCGCGGGCGGCGTGCCCGGAGTCGGCTTTCGCGGTCTCTGCTGCTGTCGAGACGGCCACCTGATCGGCCGTCGAGTCGCCCGCATTCTACCCCGATCCGACGGACGGAGGCCAGCCTGGCGGGAGTACCATGCGGCCATGTACGGCGTCGTGGTGTTCCTCCACGTGCTCGGCGCCTTCGGATTCGTGCTGGCCCACGGAATCTCCATGTTGGTCAGCTTTCGCCTGCGGGGCGAGCGCGACCGGACCCGACAGGCTCACCTGCTCGAACTGTCGAGCGTCGGCATCAACCTCATGTACATCGGCCTCGGCGTCCTCCTCCCTGCCGGGATCGCCGCCGGCTTTCTGGGAGGCCATTGGGGTCGCGGGTGGATCTGGGCCGCCATCGGCACGCTCGTGGTGGTGATGGCTATCATGTACTCGGTCGCGACGCCCTTCTACGGGCGGATGCGCGTTGCGGCAGGTGCCCCCGTTCCCGAGCAGATCGCGGCCCGAATGAAATCATCGGTGACCGAAGCCGACCTCGAGGCCCTCGCGACTTCAGGCCGGCCGATGTGGCTCGCGGCCGTTGGAGGCGTCGGCCTGGCCATCATCATCTGGCTCATGCTCGCCAAGCCGTTCTGACTTCGAGATCTCCGCAGCGCTCCAGCGCGCACGCAGGACCGGCACCCAGGCCGCAGAAAGCGGCACCTAGGCCGGCGGCAGCGTCGGAC
The DNA here is from genome assembly GCA_046261895.1 of Candidatus Limnocylindria bacterium. Lineage (GTDB taxonomy): Bacteria > Chloroflexota > Limnocylindria > QHBO01 > QHBO01 > JACDBZ01. The sequence goes on along the minus strand of JBHENV010000109.1, from coordinate 455 downwards.
TCTCTTCGTCGATCGGCTCCTCGGGGTCGATGCTGGTAGCGTCGCGCAGGGTGGACTCGCCGGTCGGCCGCCCCGCTTGCCCCTGGATGCCGGTATCGTGACGCCCTGGCTCCGACTCCTCGCGCGCAACGTCCTCCGCGCTCCGGTTCTCGCTATCGCCGGTGCCGAACGGGCCGTCGGGGTTCATGTCGGTGTCGCTGTTGCCTTGACGATCCTGCGCCATGAGACGCCTCCTCCTCGCTGATGCGGCCGGATTCCCGCCGTCAGCGGCGGCCGGACGCGTACCCGCGTTTGTAGCAGAACGCGTACCACGGGAAATCCATGACGCCGCGGAGCGCGAGAAACCGTTGCGCGCCGCGGATCGCGAGGAGTAGCCTATGGGCGCTTCAGCCTCTGTCGATCGGCAGTGGAGTGTTTCCATGGGCAACAGCGGCTTGACACTGCATCCGTCCAGT
>JBHENV010000108.1:0-6573 GCA_046261895.1 Candidatus Limnocylindria bacterium | reverse complement strand
TACACGCCCGCACGGAGACGAAGGGGTCGTTTCAGGCGGTGAGCGCGTACACGCGCTCACGAACCTCTTCGAGATCGACCTCGGGGGTCGAGGTGCCGCCGGTGATGCCGATGCGGGCCTTCCCCCGCAGCCAGTCTGTGTGCTCGGCGGCGAGCTCGTTTGCATCGGCGACGTGGATCGTGTCAGGCAGGATCTCGCTGCACTTCACCGCCAGCTCCTTGGTATTCGAGCTGTTCTTGCCGCCGACCACGATCATGGCGTCGACCTCCCTGGCCAGCACGACCGAGTCGTCCTGGCGGGTCAGCGTGACCGGGCAGACGGTGTTGACCACCCGCAGGTCGTGGGCGCGGCGCAGGCAGAAGGCAGCAAACTCCTCGAGCTTCTGCGGAAGAATGGTCGACTGTGAAAGCACGCCGATCTTCTTGGTGCGCGGGACGCGCTCCCAGGTGGATCGGTCCATGTCGTCCACCACGACGTGCTTGTCGCCTGCATATGAGCGGACCCCCTTGACCTCGGGGTGATCCTCGTGGCCGATGATGCAGACCGTGTAGCCGGCCTCCGCCAGCTCTCGGGCGGCCTTCTGCGACTGGAGGACCCAGGTGCAGGTGGCGTCGATGACCTCGAGGCTCTCCTTGCCCTTGACGCGCTCGAACTCACCCTTCGGGACGCCGTGGGCGCGGATCACCAGCGTGCCGCCCTCGACCTGGTCGGCGAGGTCGGCGGTGCGGATGCCGCGGGCGGACAGATCGGCCTTGATACCCGGGTTGTGGACCAGCTGGCCGAGGGTGGTGACCTCCTTGCCCTCGGACCGGGCGTGCTTCGCCTTGTCGATCGCGAGCCGGACGCCGTAGCAGAATCCGGCGCGCTCGGCGATGCGGACGTCGGGTCGTGGTGCCATTGTCATCGCATTCATTCTATTCGGGATACGTCGCAGGGTCGGCCCCGCGTCATGTGCCCCGCCGGGCTCGGCCGCGCCACCGGCTCACGTGACAGGTCGTTGATCCGGCGGCAGGAGCGCGGCGATCTCTGCCGCGATCCGGGCGGTTCCCTGGGCGAGCGCCTGTCGATCCACCCGGCCCGATGAGCCGCCGGCCAGGGTGAACGGCTCGCCGATGCGGATCGTGATGCGGGTGGCATGTGGCCAGCGCGCGCGACCGGGAAAGAGCCCATGGCTGCCCGCGATGCCGACCGGCAGGAGCTGGACGCCGGCAGTCAGTGCCAGCCATGCGGCGCCGGGCTTCACTGCCTTCATGCGACCGTCCCGGGAACGTGTGCCCTCCACGAAGATGCCGATCGGCCGTCCATCGGCGAGCAGCTCGAGCAGTTGTCGCTGGGCGGCGCGATCTCGCTCGCCACGCCGCACGAACACGACCGCGGACTGGGTTGCGAGCCAGCCGAGGACCGGCCAGCCGCGCATCTCGATCTTCGCCATGAAGTGGATGACGCGTCCGACCCGGTTGGCGGTGGCCCAGGCGGCAAGAGCTGGATCCAGGTTCGAGCAATGATTCGCGACCAGGATGAAGGCGCCGTCACGCGGCACGTGCTCGACCCCCTCGTACCGGCCCCGGAACAGGAGTCGGGCCAGGGTGCCGATGACGCCGGCCGTGGGATGGAAGAACCAGCTACGCATCGGCCGCATCCAGCCGACCGAGGATGGCCTCCACGCAGGCGTCGACGTCCAGCTCGCCGGTGTCCAGGACTAGCGCGGCCGTCGGGATGCGCAGGGGGGCCACGTCCCGTCCGGAGTCGGCAGCGTCCCGACGCCGGATCTCGGCCAGGTACTCATCGACCCGGTCCGGCGCGCCCATCTCGGCGGCGCGACGGGCGGCGCGCACCTCGGCGCCCGCGGTCAGATAGACCTTCAGGTTGGCATCGGGAAGGACCACGGTGCCGATGTCGCGACCCACCATGACCACGTCGCCGCGCAGGGCCGATGCCCGCTGAACGCCGAGCATCGCGTCGCGGACCGCGGCGTGTCGGCTGACGGCGCTGACTGACCGATCGACCGTCGGCTCGCGCACCGCGAGCGTCACGTCGCGGCCGTCGAGGAGCACGGTTTCGAGGCGATCCGCCTGGTCCGGTCGGGGCCGCTCGACCTCGATCCGGCACCGGGCCGCCAGCTCGCCGAGGGACGGACCATCCTCCAGGGTGATCCCCCGCTCCAGCGCGGCCAGCGTCAGCGCGCGATACATCAGGCCGGTGTCGACGAAGGTGGCGTCGATCCGCTGCGCGAGCGCATGCCCGACGGTGCTCTTGCCTGCCCCGGACGGCCCGTCGATGGCGACCACGGCGCTCATCGGCGGCGTTCCCCCACCAGGGCGGCGACCTCGGCCGGCCGGAGGTGACGCCACTGTCCGGAGCGCAGGCCGGTCAGGCGAAGTGTCCCTATCCGGGTGCGGGCCAGCCGCTCGACATGGGCGCCAACCCCGGCGAAGAGCCGTCGCACCTCCCGCTTGCGCCCCTCGCCGATCCTGACCTGGACCCAGACCCCGGCCTCGTCCCGCTCACGTTCCACCTCGGGCGGCGGCAACGCGACCCGTGCATCGAGGACGCGCGCCGGTCCGTCGTCCAGGTCGACCCCCGCGCGCAGCTGCCGAAGCATGACGCGCGTCGGTGGCGGGGTGACGAGCGCCGCGTACTCGCGCTGATTCCCATACCGCGGATGCAGGACATGGTTCGCCCACTCCCCGTCATTGGTGAGGATCATCAGGCCCTCCGACTCCACGTCGAGGCGTCCGGCCGGCCACAGCCGCTCGCCGCCGACCTCGACCAGGCCGACCACGGACCGCCGTCCGCGCTCGTCGTGCGCCGAGCTGAGGAATCCGGGCGGCTTGTGCACCGCCAGGTGGATGGCTCTCGACGCGGACGGCAGGGCGCGTCCATCGACCTCAATTCGGTCCACGTCGGGATCCGCCGAAGCACCGAGGCCCGCCACGACGCCGTTGACCTGGACACGACCATCGGCGATCAGGCCCTCGGCGCCGCGGCGCGACGCGAGCCCGGCACGCGCGATGAGCTTCTGGATCCGCTCACTCGCCATCGGCGACGGCGGCTGCCGGTTCGGCCAGGGCCGTGAGCTGGGCCGCATCGCTCGAGAGGGCGGGAAGGTCCTCGAGAGAGGCGAGGCCGAAGCGCTCGAGGAAGGTGAAGGTCGTGCCGAACAGGACCGGCCGGCCGGGCGTGTCTCGCCTCCCGACCTCGACCACCAGCCGCCGATGCATCAGCGAGCGAATGACGTAGTCGGAGTCCACGCCGCGGACCCGCTCGACGTCACCGCGCGTGCATGGCTGGCGGTACGCGACGACGGCCAGTGCCTCCAGCGCCGCCGGCGAGAGGCGTCCCTCCTCGCGGGCCGCGTACGCGGCGAGCCGGGCACCGACCTCGGGGGCGGTGACCAGCTGCCATGCGCCGTCGTGGTGCTGGAGGCGGATGCCCCGCCCGTCCTCCTCAAACTGCTCCGCCAGTGCGGCAAGCGTCGCCTCGGCGTGGAGCCGCGGGATCTCTGCCAGCTCCCCGAGCTCGGTCGAGCTCAGCGGGCGCTCCGCAATGAAGAGGAGCGCCTCGTAGAAGGCGCCGAGGTCCTCGGGGACGTCGTGCTCACTCATCGACCGGTCTCGGGCGCCGACTCGATCACGATCGGACCGAACAGGTCGTCCTGGCGCGCGGTCACCTGGCGGCGACGCACCAGCTCCAGCGTGGCGAGGAAGGTCACCGCAGCCTCGGTACGCGAGCGGCAGGCGGCCAGGACCGCCTGGAGCACGACTCGACCGCTGCGCGACAGCGCGCGCTGGAGGAAGTCGATCTGCTGCCCGATCGTGATCTCGCGCGCGACGATCTCCGGCGGCGGCGCGACGGGCTCGGGGATGGCAGCCAGCCGCTCGAGGGCCGATACGAGGACGGCGATCGGCACCGACTCCGCGGACGCCTCCGGAAGGTCCGACTCGCGCGGCTCGCGGCGCATGAGCGGCGCGGTGCCGTCCCGCTGGCCGAGCCGGACGGATGCGTCGCGCAGTGCGCGATACTCGATCAACCGACGCCTGAGCTCGTCCTCGTCCGGCTCGTCCGTGCCGTCCGGGACGGGGGGCAACGGCTCTGCCGGCAGCATCCGCCTCGACTTGAGGAGGATGAGCTGGGCGGCGGTGGCCACGAACTCCGACAGGTTGGCCGCATCGACCGGGTGTCGGCCCAGGTGCTCGAGGTACGCATCGGCAACCTCGGCCAGCGGAACGGTCAGCACATCGAGCTGGCGCGACTCGATGAGGTGGAGGAGCAGCTGCAGCGGGCCCTCGAAGGTCGGCAAGGCCAGCGTGAAGTCGGCGTCCCCGATCGGCATCGGAACGCCCGCGTCTGGCTGAACGGCGATCGGCCGCATGCCGTCAGCTTGCGTCATCGGCCCGAATCAGCGCACGCAGGAGCGGCGCATCCGCGTCAGCGACCCGGCCATCGATGAAGGCGCCGAGACGCGGAGGGCAGCCGGCCTCGGTCGCCAGCGCCGCCGACATCGGCTCATGGTGCAGGTAGAGGTGGAACGGATGTCGCCAGGAGCCGGGCGCGGGCTCGGCCAGACGCCGCAGGACGGATGGCGCCAGCGATTCGAGCAGCACGCCGGCGACGCGGTGCCAGAGCCGCATCCGGTGGCCCTTGGCGGCATCGTGCAGGAGAGCTGCGCCGATGACGTCCGGGTCATCGATGCCCGCCCGCAGCAGGCGCTGGGCGACGTCGAGACCGTGCCGGCGATCCGCGACCGGCATCGCCTCGAACAGGGCAGCCGCACCGGGGGGCAGCGCGCGCCGCGCGAGTGCCGCCTCCTCGGGCCCGACGCGGGCGCGAACGTGGGCAACGAACTGGCCGACCCTATACACCGATCAGCACCCGGGTGATCGGCGCCGCCAGGCCGAGCAGCGCTCGCAGCGGGCTGCCCGGGATGAAGATCAAAAGGAGGAGCACGATGACACCGTACGGCGCGTACTGCTGGACGACCATCGCCTGCCTCGGCGGCAGGTAGGCGAGCGCCACGTTGTACCCGTCCAGTGGCGGGATGGGGATGAGGTTGAAGATGGCCAGCAGGATGTTGAGCTGGACGACCAACGCGACGAGCCGCAGGAAGAAGCCGTCCTGGACCCCGGAGAGATCCATCACCCGGAAGATCACCGCGAAGGCGATCGCCACCACGACGTTGGCGATCGGGCCGGCGAAGGCAACCAGGGCCATCGAACGGCGGCCGCCGCGCAGGGCGGCGGGGTTCACCATGACCGGCTTGGCCCAGCCGAAGCCCGCCACCACCAGCATGAGCGCACCGATCGGGTCGACGTGCGCGATCGGGTTCAGCGTCAGCCTCCCCATGGCCCGCGGCCGCCGATCCCCCAGGTTGTCCGCGACCAGCGCGTGGCTGAACTCGTGGAAGGTGAGGCCGACGAGGAGCGCCAGCGCACCGGCGACCAGGCGCTCGATCGAGAAGTCGCCGAGCCCCATCTAGGTCAGCCGAGGCAGCAGATCGTCCAGGAGGGTGACGAGCCTCCCCGCCCCGACCCGACCCATCTCGATCACCTCCTCGTGGGTGGCGCCGGTCTCGACATCGTCAGTGGCCTTGTTCGTGATGAGGCTGAAGCCCAGGACCCGCGCGCTCGCGTGGCGCGCGACGATCGTCTCGTGCGCCGTGCTCATGCCGACCGCGTCCGCGCCGAGCAAGCGGAGCATGCGCATCTCCGCACGCGTCTCGTAGGCCGGCCCGGAGAGCATGACGTAGACACCCTCTCTCAGGGCGATGCCGGTCCGTTCCCCCGCCTCGCGCGCGGCGGCGCGGTGCGCAGGGTCGTACGCATCGGTCATCGGCGGAAAGCGTGGGCCGAAGCGCTCCAGGTTTGGGCCGAGCAGCGGGTTGTCGCCCGAGAGGTTGAGGTGATCGCTGATGAGCATCACGTCTCCCGGATCGAACGCCGGATTGAGCCCGCCGGCCGCGTTGGTCAGCACCACCGTCTCCACGCCCAGCGCGAGCACCGCCCGCAGGAGCAGGGTCGCCTCCCGGTGCGAATAACCCTCGTAGGGGTGCGCCCGCCCGGACAGGATGATCGCCGGCGTGCCTCGCACCGTTCCGGCCACGAGCTCGCCGGCATGTCCCTCCACTGCCGCGCCGGGCACGTGGGGGATCTCCCCGTAGCCCAGCCGCAGCCGGGGCTGCGGATCGAGGAGCTCGACCACGCCGCCGAGCCCCGATCCCAGGACGGCCGCGAGGCGGGGCTCGGCGAGCGACGGCTCCGCGCCGAGGTGGCGGCGCACGGCACCGGTGGCTTGGCTGATCCGCCGATCCAGCTCCGCGCCGTAGACGTTGTCAGGCAGCGCGCCGAGGGCGGTCTGCCCCACCTACATCCGCTCCAGCAGGTCGCGTTTCTTGGCCTCGTACTCGTCGGACGTGATAAGGCCCTTGTCGCGCAGGCCGGCCAGCCGCTCGAGGGTGGCCCCGAGGTCGTCCGCTGCAGTGCGCTGCTCCGGCGCGGCGGGAGCCGCTGCCGCCGGCGGCGGCGCGTCGCCGTGGACCGCAACCCGGTCGGACCCTGCCCGCGGCGGCATCGGATC
>JBHENV010000107.1:0-5537 GCA_046261895.1 Candidatus Limnocylindria bacterium | reverse complement strand
GAAGACCGGGTCGCGCGCTACGCGAGTGCCGTCCTGCAGCGACTCTGGCGCATGGGGGCGGTGGGCGCCTCATGGTGGTGCTTCACCGACTACCCCGACGACTTGCGGCAGCTGCCGCCGTTCGATCATGCACCCCACGAGCTGCACTTCGGCCTCTTCCGGGCCGACGGCAGCGCCAAACCGGTCGCGGATGTCTGGCGTCGCTTCGGCCGGCGCGCCGCCCTCGACATGAACCCGTTCGATGGACCGGACGAGCTGACCTGGTACGAGGGACTGCCGCGGACGCTGGAGCAGGCATACAGCCGGTGGCGCGAGATGCAGTCGACACTGATCCAGGGCACAGAACAGCTCTGACGGCGGATGTGTGGCCTTGACGAGGGAGTCATAATCGATTCCTAAAACCATTTAGTGGCAGCCACGCTTTCGGACCGCAGGCGGACTCGAGCCCGTCGCGGAGGTGGAGATTTGGGCTCGACTCCGAGTCGGCGGCGGGCGACGATCGAGGACGTTGCACGTATGGCCGGCGTCTCGAAAAGCGCCGTGTCGATCGCGCTGAACGGCCACGCTGGCGTTGCCGACACCACTCGGGCGAGGATCAGCGAGGCAGCCCGCACCCTGAGCTGGCGGCCGAGTCTGCATGCGCGCGCCCTGCTGGCATCCCGTTCCTTTGCGGTGGGCCTGGTCATGTCACGGCCACCCGAGCTGCTTGCCGCTGATCCGTTCTTCCCTGCGTTCATCGCAGGCGTCGAGTCGATCCTCGCGAGCCGCGGCCTCGCGCTGGTCCTGCAAGTGGTCGACCCTGAAACCGAGGCCGCGAGCTACCGGCGGCTGGCACACGAAGGACGCGTCGACGGCGTTCTGCTGACCGATCTACGTGTGAACGATCCACGATTCGACTGGGTCAGCGCGCTGGACCTGCCGGCTGTGGCGGTTGGCCGCCCGTCGCCTGGCCGACCGTTTCCCTGGCTGGAGACCGGCGATCGCGCAGGTGTCCGTCAGGCGGTGCGCCACCTCGTCGCTCTTGGTCATCGGCGCATCGCCCACGTGGGTGGTGCGCCCGGATTTGTCCACTCCGTTGCACGGCGGCGCGCCTGGGAGGACGAGCTGCGTGCCAATGGGTTGGAGCCGGAGCTGTTCGTCGCCGGCGACTTTACCGGTCTGGGAGGCGCGGCGGCGACCAGGCAGCTTCTGGAAGGCAGACCACGGCCGACCGCGATCGTATACGCGAACGACCTGATGGCAATCGCCGGCATGTCAGCGGCCGTCGACGCCGGCCTGGCGCTTCCCGATCAACTCTCGATCGTCGGCGTCGACGACATCCCGCTCGCCGCTCACGTGCGTCCGGCGCTCACCACCGTGCGCCAGGACGCCGCCGACTGGGGCCGCGCGGCCGCGCGCAGCCTGGTGGCCTTGGTAGATGGCCAATCACTGCCCGCCGTGACGCTCGCTCCGGTGACCTTCGTGGAGCGCTCCTCGACGAGCGCGCCGCGAGCCGACTGAGCAGCGGTCGAATACAGGAGGTCTGCACATGTCTCGCGCTTCGGTTCGTTTCGCCAGCATCGCGTCCGTCCTCATCGTCGTCCTCACCGCCTGCGGCGATGGTGACGGCGGTGACGGCGGTGACGGCGGTGACGGCGGGGGCAGCAGCCCGACCACCGACGCTGCCGCCAGTGCCACAGGGCCAATCGACATCTGGTACTCGAACAACCCGGAGGAGGTCGCCTGGGGCGAGGCCGTCGTGGAAGCCTGGAACGCGGAAAACCCCGATGAGGAGGTCACCGCGGCTGAGATTCCTGCCGGCGAGAGCTCGGAGGAGGTCATCGGCGCCTCCATTACGGCCGGCAACACGCCCTGCCTGATCTTCAACACTGCACCGGCGGCAGTGCCGCAGTTCCAGGAGGCCGGTGGCCTGGTGGCCCTCGACGATTTCGCAGACGGTGCCAGCTACATCCAGGAGCGTACCGGCGACCGAGCCGAGCAGTACAAGTTCACCGATGGCTTGTTCTACCAGATGCCGTGGAAGACGAACCCGGTCATGATCTTCTACAACAAGGAGATCTTCCGCACGGCCGGGCTCGACCCCGAGAACCCGCCACTCAGCACCTATGACGAGTTCTTGTCGACTGCCGAGACGCTCGTCGCCGAGGGTGGTGTGGAAGCCGCCATCTGGCCCTCCCCCGACGCCCAGTTCTTCCAGCCCTGGTTCGACTTCTATCCGCTCTTCGCCGCCCAGAGCGGCGGACAGCAGCTGGTCGAGGACGGCGAACCGCAGTTCAACAACGAGGCGGGGCTTGCCGTGGCCGGCTTCTGGAGGAGCCTGTACGACCAGGGCCTGACACCCAACGAGGCGTACAACGGCGACTCGTTCGCCGACGAGCAGGCGGCCATGGCCATCGTCGGGCCGTGGGCCATCGCGGTCTACGGCGAGGCCGTCGATTGGGGTGCCGTGCCGGTGCCGACGCAGGACGGCATGGACGCCTCGGAGGTCCACACCTTCAGCGACGAGAAGTCGGCCGCGATGTACACCGCCTGCGAGAACCGCGGCACCGCCTGGGAGTTCCTCAAGTTCGCCACCAATGAGGAGAACGACGGGCAGCTCCTCGAGATGACCGGTCAGATGCCGATGCGCGCCGACGTCGTGGCGAGCTTCCCGGACTACTTCGAGGCGAATCCCGAGTACGAGGCTTTCGCCGATCAGGCCAGCCGGACGGTCGAGGTGCCGATCGTGCCGAACTCGATCGAGATGTGGCAGACCTTCCGAACGGCATACAGCGAGTCGGTGATCTTCGGCACCACGCCGGTCGAAGAGGCGTTCAACACCGCGGCCGACGAGATCAGGACGCTCGTCGGCGGGAGCTGACCGGTGGCCGTCAGCGCGCCGCCCGGGGGGCGGCTGCGCGGGCTGCTCGGGCGCGACCCGATCGGCTACGCGTTCGTCGCCCCCTACGCCATCTTTCTCGTCGCCCTGTTCGGCTATCCGCTGGCGCTCTCCGTCTACATCTCGTTCTTCGACTACTTCTTCGCCGCGCCGGGCGCCCAGGTGGACCGCCCGTTCGTCGGGCTGAGCAACTACGCGGAGATCCTGGGCGACCCCGTCTTCCAGCGCGCGATTCTCAACGTGGCTCAGTTCATCCTCATCAACGTCCCGTTGACGGTGGTGCTCTCCCTCGTGCTGGCTGCCGCACTCAACGCAAAGCTGCCGTTCCGCGTCTTCTTCCGCACGAGCTACTACATCCCGTACGTGACCGCCAGCGTTGCCGTCATCGGCGTGTGGCTGTGGTTCTTCTCCCGGGGCGGGCTGCTGAACGACATGCTCGGTCCGCTGGCCCCCGACCCGTCGTGGCTCGTGAGTGAGTTCTGGGCGATGCCGATCATCGCCCTCGTGGTCACCTGGAAGCAGCTCGGCTTCTATGTGCTTCTCTACCTCGCCGCCCTGCAGAACATCCCGCGCGAGCTCTACGAGGCGGCGGAGGTCGACGGCGCCGGCCCGGTCCGACGCTTCATGGCGATCACGGTGCCGGGCGTACGCCCGGCCACCACCCTGGTCGTCATCCTGGCGACCATCATCGGCGCCAACCTGTTTACCGAGCCGTATCTGCTGACCGGCGGCGGCGGCCCGAACGGGGCGTCGATGTCGCCGGTTCTGCTGATGTATCGCGAGGGGATCGAGCAGGGCCACGCCGGGTACGCCGCCGCCATGGGGGTGATCCTGGCGTTCGCGGTCATGACGATCTCGGCCGTCAATCGCTTCATACTCGAGAGGGACTAGTCATGGCCACCTCTTCCGCGACCGAGCGCACGGCGGCCCAGGTCGATCGGACCGTCCCGGGGGGCCGCATGTCGTGGGGCCGAGTGCTGGGGCTGGCCGTCCTCGCGGCTGGTGCCTTCGTGTTCCTGTTCCCCTTCTACTACATGGTCATCGGCGCACTGCAGCGCGAGCCGAACCCCGGTATCTCCGGCGCCTTCCCCAACCCGGCCAACCTCACACTCGGCAACTTCGGCGACATCAACGCAGACATCGACCTGGTCCGGACCCTGATCAGCTCGGGAATCTTCACCGGCGGGGTCCTGCTCGGGACGTTCGCGATCGGCCTGCTGGCCGGCTACGCCCTTGCTCAGCTCGAGTTCCGCGGGCGCAGCGTCGTGTTCAACGCGATGCTGCTCATCCTGGTGCTGCCGTTCCAGCTGTTCATGATCCCGCTCTACGTGGTGATCGTGCGGACCTATGGCCTGGCCGACAACTACCTGGGGATGATCCTTCCCTTCGCGGTGAACGCCACGGCGGTCTTCATTTTCCGCCAGTTCTTCCTTCAGCTGCCCCGCGAGCTGTTCGAGTCCGCACGCATCGACGGCGCGTCCGAGTTCAAGATCCTGCGCTCGATCGCGGTCCCGCTCGCGCGGCCGTCGATCATCACGGCGCTCGTGGTCACCTTCATCGGGCCCTGGAATGAGTTCCTGTGGCCGTTCCTGATCACCAAGCAACAGGATCTGCAGCCGCTGGCCGTGGCATTGGCCAACTTCATCTCGACGGTCGCCGCACGGGCGCCGAACCCGGCCGGGGCCATCCTGGCCGGGGCCGTGGTGCTCGCCATCCCCGCGGTCATCGTCTTCGTCGTATTCCAGCGCCAGTTCGTCGAGTCGAACCTCGGATCCGGGGTGAAGGGTTGAGCTCGACGGTTCGATCTGCCCGGAGCGGCCCGCGCGCGGTTGCGCCCTATCGGTTCGAGCGACTGGGGGTCGTGATGGCGCCCGACCCGGACGATCCACGCGAGGCCTGGGGCGTTCTCAACCCGGCGACTGCTGGGCATGACGGCCAGGTCTTCCTCTTCCCGCGCCTGGTGGCCGAGGGCAACGTTTCCCGGATCGGCCGGGCGCGCGTCGTCTTCGATCAGGGGCAGGTCCCGGTCGATGTCGAGCGTCTTGGAGTGGTGCTCGAGCCGGAGCAGTCCTGGGAGTGCCATGAGGGTGGTGGCGGAGTCGAGGATCCGCGGATCACCTATCTGCCGCGGCTCGGCCGCTGGATCATGACCTACGCGGCCTTCGGACCGCTCGGCCCGCGCATCGGCCTGGCCGCCTCGGACGACCTGGAGAGCTGGCAGCGGCTCGGCCCCGTCTCCTTTGCCTACGATGCAGCCCTGGCCACCGACCTGAACCTGTACCCCAACAAGGACGCCTTGCTCTTCCCCGAGCCGGTCACCGACCCAAGCGGTCGGCCCGCCTACGCCATGCTCCATCGGCCGATGTGGGACCTTTCGTGGGTTCGGCCAGGCGAGGGAGAGCCACTGCCGGCTGGGCTCGCAGACCCCCGGCCCGGGATCTGGGTCAGCTTCGTCCCGGTCGCCGCCGTCGATGACGATCTTCGAGGCCTGACACGCTTCGAGCACCACCGGTTGGTCGCGCTCCCCGAACAACCTTGGGAAGAGGCGAAGATCGGTGGTGGGACGCCCCCGATCCGCGTCGACCAGGGCTGGTTGGTCGTCTACCACGGTGTCGCCGGGAAGCGCGCCCGGGGCTTCGACGCCCAGCCTGAAGCGCGC
>JBHENV010000106.1:0-4963 GCA_046261895.1 Candidatus Limnocylindria bacterium | reverse complement strand
CAACACCCCTACACGCAGCAGCTGCTGCAGGCGTTCCCCGACGTGGCGCATCCCGATCGCGCCCTGCGCGGCATCCCCGGAGCGCCGCCGCGCCTGGATGCCATGCCGCCTGGCTGCCGTTTCGCCCCGCGGTGCCCGCATGCCTTCGACCGCTGCCCGACAGAGCGGCCGCCCGGCTACGAGACGGCTGGCGGCCGCGCCGCCTGCTTCCTGCTTGACCCATCGGAGCCTCGGCTGTCATGAGCGATGCGCTCCTCCGCGTCGAGGGTCTCGTGAAGGAGTTTCGCGGCCAGGCTTCCTTTGGGGACTGGGTGCGCCGCCGGCCGGCGCCGCCGGTCCGGGCCGTGGACGGGATCTCGTTCGAGCTGCGCCCCGGCGAGGTGATGGCCCTGGTCGGCGAGTCGGGATGTGGCAAGACCACCACCGGCAACCTGCTGATGGGCCTGCTGCGGCCGAGCGGCGGTCGCGTCCTGCTCGACGGCGAGGAGGTCGGCGCGCTGTCCGGCCGCGGACTCCAGCGCCTTCGGCGCCGGGTGCAGATGGTCTTTCAGGACCCGTACGAATCGCTCAACCCGCGCATGACGGTGGCCGATATCGTTGCCGAGCCGCTACGGGTGCATCGCGTGGCCCCCACGCGGGCCGAGCTGCGGACGCGGGTCACCGGCGCGTTGACCCAGGCGGGCATGACGCCGGCGGACGCCTACCTGCATCGGTATCCATTCGAGCTGTCCGGCGGTCAGCGGCAGCGCGTGGTCATTGCTGCCGCACTCGCGCTGGAGCCGGCGATCCTGGTCGCGGATGAGCCGGTCTCCATGCTCGATGTCAGCATCCGGGCCGAGATTCTCAACCTGCTCTCCGCCCTAGCGCGGGAACAGGGGATCGCGGTGGTCATGATCACGCACGATCTGTCGACCGTTGCCGCGTACGCCGATCGCATCGCAGTCATGTATCTCGGCCGGATCGTGGAGCACGGGCCGACCCGCCAGGTGCTCGCCTCGCCTCGACATCCGTACGCGCAGGCGCTCCTCTCCGTGGTGCCGGTGCCGGACCCGTCCGCCCGTCGCACCCCGGTCATCCTCCGTGGCGAGACGCCAGACCCGTCTCGCATTCCATCCGGCTGCCGCTTCCATCCACGTTGCCCGCTCGCCTTCGACCGATGCCCGACTGTCGATCCGCCGCTGTTCCACGCGGGTGCGGACCACCAGGCGGCGTGCCTGCTCGTCGACGGCGCTGAGGCCGTGGCGATCCTGCCGGATACCGGTGCCATCGGTAGCAGTGAGGCATCAGGGCGCTGATCTCGCCATTCGCTCGCGGGACACCGTTCCGGCCGGTAGGGGACGGGTCTCGACACCCTCGCTCAGCCCACGCAGCGCTGCGACCGGTACCTGGCAATGACGTCAACCGGGATCGCGACCGCGAAACAGGTCGTCCCCAACGACACCTTCGCAGGATCAAGGGGGCAACAGGAAGCCAACCACCGCGAGTCCAATGATCAGGGCCGAAACGAGTGCCAGCAGGAAACGAACGGTTCGTGAGCGGAGGCGTGCGACGACGGAAGCGATGATCGCCGCGATCGCCGCTCCCGCCACGCCGCCGATCGACCCGGCTAACGCGTGGGCAAGCGTCGGCGACGCAGCGCCGACCTGGCGTTCGCCGGCCATGACGACGCCGATAAGGATGATGACGAGCGCCCCGAACAGGCCCGCCCCGAGCGTGGCGGTCCCGGCGCGAGCGGGGCCGATCTGCGTCGCGCCGGTTGCAGCAGCGCCCGCCAGCAGGGCAACGGCCACTACATACGTCGCCGGAAGCGCGCGGCCGGCGTCAATGGGCGGCCCGACGACGAACCAGGCGAGCGCGATGATCGGACCCGCCAGCATGCCGAGCGCGGCCACCCACGTCAGTGGCCGGGTCCAGTCCTCGGGATCCTCGGGCGGGACGACCTCGCCGAGGCGAACGCTGATCGGGACCAGGTCGTCGTCGGGCGTGCTGCCCGTCATGCGGCCGTAGGGCTGACCACTGCGGCGGGCACGGTCGCCAGTCGCATGCCCAGGATGCGCGCGCCGAGCTCGCGCACCATCCAGCCGGCCTGTGCGGCGACATCGGTATCGATTTCGTCAAGCGCCAGCCGCGCCAGCGCCTCAAGCTCGGGTATCGCAACGGGGGTGTTGAGGTCATCGTCCATGGCTGCGAGAAACCGCTCACGGTGCTCCGCCACGGCCGGTGAGAGCTCGGATGCGTCGGCAAGCGCCGGGTCGGCGGGAGACAGCCCCTCGGCGCGCATGCACGCATGGCGCAGGAGCGCGGCGGCGTCGGCGGATGCCTCCAGGTCGGCCTCCCTGAAGTGAACCTCCGACCGATAGTGGCGTGAGACGAGATAGTGGCGGATCGCGTCGCCGGGATAGCTGCGCAGGAGGTCCCGCACGAGCACCAGGTTGCCGAGCGACTTGCTCATCTTCTCGTCGTCGTAGCGGAGCATCCCGGCATGCGTCCACCATCGGACGAAGGGCCGATCACCGGAGGCGCCCTCGGACTGGGCGAGCTCGGACTCGTGGTGCGGAAAGAGGAGGTCGGCACCGCCGCCGTGGATCTCGAACTGCGTGCCGAGGTAGGCCATCGACATCGCCGAGCACTCGATGTGCCATCCCGGGCGGCCGGGTCCCCACGGTGACTCCCAGGCAGGCTCGTCGGGCGCGGATGCCTGCCAGAGCACGAAGTCGAGCGGATCGGCTTTGCCGGGCATGTCGGGGATGTTGCCGCGCTCGTTGGCGATCGGCAGCATCTCCTCGGGAGACACCTTGCTGAGCTGCCCGTATGACGGCTCGGCGGAGACGTCGAAGAAGACGTTGCCCTCGGCGGCGTATGCGAGACCGTTGCTGACCAGCTTGGCGATCAGCTCGAGCACCTGCGGGATGTGCTGCGTCGCACGCGGGAAGTGGTCGGGCGGCAGCCAGTTGAGCGCAGCCATCTCGGTCAGGAAGGTGGTGACCCATCGGTTGCCGAGCGCGAGGTAGTCCTCGCCGCTCTCGCGCGCCTTGCGCAGCATGTCGTCGTCGACATCGGTCAGGTTCTGGACATAGACCACGTCATGTCCGAGGTATTCGAGATACCGATGCATGACGTCGAAGCTGACGTACGTGAACGCGTGGCCGAGATGGCCGGTGTCGTACGGGGTCACGCCGCAGACGTACAGGCCGACGCTGCCGCGCTTCCCGATCGGCTCGAACGTGTGCAGCCCGCCGCGGCGGGCGTCATGGAGGCGAAGGGTCACGCTGCGAATTCTAAAGCGGTCGCGAGATTTCGCCCGCCGGTCGGCGGGACGATAGAATCGCTGGACCGATGGGGGAAGTCCGCTGCCGGCCCATTCCACCGTATCGGAGTCCGAGCATGGAAGTTCTGCGCTGGTTGCTCTTCTTCGGGATCGCGATGTTCCTGATCGTCGCGGGCATCTTCTTCGTGATGGGACGCCCACTGCCGCTGCCCCGCTTCTAGGCCGGAGCGTCGCTCACCACAGACTCGGCTTGGTGCTCATCAGGAAGCCGATGACGCCGATCGCGCCAGCCATCCCGTAGGCCACGTAGCGCTGCTGCCTGGCGCGTCGTCGCCAGGTGTCGTCGTCCCCGCGCGTCCGGCTTAGCCCGGTGAGTCGCCGCAGGTTCGGCCGGCTGATGACCGCCGCCACGACGAGGTTGAGGGCGTACAGGGTCAACGCCACGAGCAGCCATGGCTGGCTGAGCAGCTCGGGGCCGAGGATCAGCAGCATGGCCGTGCCGGTCAGGGCCAGGCCGGCTCCGATGATCAGCGTCCCGGTCCCCTGCATGGCCATCAGCGCCCTCGTTGCCGGGCCGGGTTCGCCTTCGTTGCGGCGCAGCACGAATGGCAGCAGCACGCTGGGGAGCAGGAGTGCCACGGCCAGCACGATGTGCGCGATCAAGAGGACGGGGAACCAGTTCATGCTCGCCCGATGCTAACGCACGACGGTACCGATGCGGATTCACGAAGATGTTCAGCCCGGTCGGCTGCCGTCCGTGTGCGAAGCCACGGCGTGCGGCCCCACATGGAGAGTCCGAAGGGCGTTACCCCGCGTCGCGCAACGCCCCTCGGATGATCGGTCAGCGGGTCAGCAACCCGCGCCGATCAGTTCCGCAAAGCCCGCACCGGCGCCGTCGCCACCAGGATTCCGACCCTGATGGACCGCCGGCAGGACGGCTAGCTCGAAGAGCTCCTGGCCCGGCGCAACCTCCCCGAGCCCGCGATGCTCAGAGATGAAGTACGTGTCGTTGATGACGCATTGGCTGCCATCCGGGAACGCGAGGATGACGTCGACGAAGCCACCGGTGACCTTGCCGGCCGCGTTGGCGCCTTCCAGGATCGTCACCGTCGGCGGCGCGGCGGGATCCGGCGAGAAGACGACAAGGAGCGTTGCGTGCTGGCCCTTTCCGTCTGGCTTGCTCTCGCTCCCACAGAACGAGGCGAGGGCGGTGCTGACGACGAGCAGGCTCATCAGCACCGCGATGGGGATTGAAACGAGTCGGCGCATCGGGAACCTCCTCATGCTCACCCCGGTCGGGGGTGATGAAGTGTACTGCGGTGCGGTCCGGATTCGGAGAGGCAACTTGACCGTGCTGGTGCCGTCCCGCACCGGCCAGGGCACGGACAGATCGATGGTGCTCGATGGCGCTTCATCGGTGGCTTACGGCTGACTTGTCGTCAGATGGCACTGTGGGTAGGCTACCGTCCGCTCTAGCGCGCCTTGGTGAACTCCTGGCGAACGCCGAGGCGACGAAGGAGGGTCGGGATGTTGACCGCCCAACCCACCCCGAGCGGCCGAGCGGTGAAGACCTTCGGCGAGCGCGGGTTCCAGTAGGCGGTGCGCAGCTGCTCGAGCGACGGGAGCCGGAAGTCGTACGGCATGAATCCCAACAACTTCCCGTTCCACGTGCGCTCGGCAGGTGGCTTGCGCAGC
>JBHENV010000105.1:0-3999 GCA_046261895.1 Candidatus Limnocylindria bacterium | reverse complement strand
ACGTTCGGGTTCAGCGAGACGAAGCTCGGCATCATCCCGGCCGTGATCAGCACGTTCGTGCTGCCGAAGATCGGCGAGTCGAATGCGCGAGCGCTCTTCAGCACCGGGCAGCGGTTCGATGCCGCGCGGGCGCAGACCATCAATCTCGTCCACGAGCTGGTGCCGGACCTGGCCGCCCTCGACGCACGAGTCGAGGAGCTCCTCGAGGAGCTCCGTTCCGCTGGCCCGATCGCGGCGCGCGCCGCCAAGGCATTGCTGCGCGAGCTCCGAACGCTCACGCCCGACGCGGCGAAGGATCATGTCGTGCGCCAGATTGCCGGCCTGCGGACCTCCACCGAGGGCCAGGAGGGCCTGGCCGCCTTCCTCGACAAGCGACCGCCATCCTGGCACCGGTGACCGCGCTTCTGCGACAATCGCGACATGCCCGATGATCTGACGCCGCGAGAAGTGGCCGAGGAGCTGGGGGTCACCGTCCGCACGGTGCAGCGCTGGATCACCGGGGGGCGGCTCGCCGCAACTCGCGTTGGGTCGCGCGTGCGTGTGTCGCGTTCGTCGCTGGCGATGGTGGCGGACGCGCCGTCACCGTCCTGGCATCCGGTCCGCGCGCTGTTGATCGCCAACCGCGGCGAGATCGCCGTGCGCATCGCGCACACAGCGCGCGGGATGGGGATCCGCGTCGTCGGCGTGCACGAGGACGGCGAGCGCCCGCCCGACGGTGCGGATGAGGCGCACCGGATCGGCTCGTACCTGGATGGTGCTGCGCTGCTGGCCGTCGCCCGTCGGTCGGGAGCGGACGCGATTCACCCTGGGTACGGCTTCCTGGCCGAGAATCCAGCGTTCGCGCGCGCCGTCACCGATGCGGGTCTGCGATGGGTGGGGCCGCCACCAGACGCGATCGCGGCGATGGGCGACAAGGCGGCAGCGCGACGGCACGCGGCCGCGCTCGGGATCCCGATCGTGCCGGGCTACGACGGTAATGCGCAGGACGACGCAACACTGATCGGCGAGGCCGAGCGAGTGGGCTACCCGCTCCTCGTCAAGCCGAGCGCGGGCGGCGGCGGCAAGGGCATGCGCATCGTTCAAGGGTCCGCCGCCCTTGCCGATGCGCTGAGCTCGGCGCGCCGGGAAGCGCAGCGCTCGTTCGGCGACCATCGGCTCATCCTGGAGCGCTACCTGGAGGGTCCGCGCCACGTCGAGATGCAGGTCATGTTCGACGGTCACGGCAACGGCGTTCACCTCGGCGAGCGCGATTGCAGCGCCCAGCGGCGCAACCAGAAGGTCGTGGAGGAGGCGCCGGCGCCATCGGTCACCCCGGAGCTCCGTGCGCGCATGGGCGATGCAGCCGTGTCGTTGGCGGCGTCGGTCGGCTACGTCAGCGCGGGCACGGTCGAGATGCTCCTGACGGACGAGGGCGAGTTCTGCTTTCTCGAGATGAACACCCGTCTTCAGGTCGAACACCCCGTCACCGAGGCGGTCACGGGCCGCGACCTGGTCGCCGACCAGCTCCGAATCGCGAGCGGGGCGACGCTGGCCGAGCTCGGGGTGAGCAGTCCGCCGGTCATCGGCGGCCATGCGATCGAGGCACGCATCTACGCGGAGGATCCCGAAGCGGGCTTCCTGCCCGCCACCGGTCGGCTCTCTATCGTGAGGTGGCCCTACGACGTCAGGGTCGATGCCGGCGTGCGGGAGGGTGACGCCGTGACGGACCGATACGATCCCATGCTGGCCAAGGTGATCGCCCATGGCCTCTCGCGCGACGAAGCGCTCGAGCGCCTGCAGACGGCACTTGAGGAGACCACCGTCCTGGGGGTGCGGACCAACCTGCGCTTCCTGCGCTGGCTCGTCGGGCAGAGCCTGGTTCGCGATGGCGAGGTGCGCACGGATTCGATCACCGCCCTCGAGCTTCCCTCATTGCCGCCCGTAGCGGCGCACTGGGAGGCCGCCGCTCACTGGCTGCGCAGCGACGACGGCCGGCCGTGGGGGGGCGGATGGCGACTCAACGCAGCTCCAACCGTGCGCGTCCGCCACGGCGGCGAGGTGCGTAGTGTCCAGATCGTCACCGAGACGGACCAGGCAGCGGTGCGCGATGGTGATGTCGTGCACGTCGACGTGGACGGGCAGTCGCTCGAGTTCCGTCGGGCGCCCTCGCCCACGGTGGAGGAGGCGGCTCGTCATGCGGCCGGTGGAGCGGAGGGGACCATGGTGTTGACGGCCCCAATGCCCGGTCGCGTGCTGGCGGTGCGGGCGGCCGAGGGCGCACCGGTTCGAGCGCACGAGCCGGTGATCGTCATCGAGGCCATGAAGATGGAGCACGCGGTGGTCGCGCCGATCGACGGAACCGTCGTCGGGATCGAGGTCGCCGAGGGAGACCAGGTCCAGCGCGGAGACATCCTGGGAGAGGTCGCCGCCGGACCGTTGCTACCATCGCCTCCATGACCGATCGCGACGTTCGCATTTACGAGGTCGGGCCTCGCGACGGCCTCCAGAACGAGGTGAAGTCGATTCCGACCGAGTCCAAGCTGCGCTTCATCGAGCTGCTCGCCGATGCCGGCCTGCGCGAGATCGAGGCCACCAGCTTCGTCTCGCCCCGTGCCATCCCGCAGCTGGCAGACGCCGACGCCCTGATGACGGCGCTCGAGCGCCGGCCGAAGGTGCGCTATCCCGTGCTGATTCCGAACGAGCGGGGCCTCGCGCGAGCGGAGGCCGCAGGCGCCGACGCAGTGTGCGTCTTCACGGCAGCATCGGAGCAGTTCACACGGGCGAACATCAACATGACGATCGCGGAGTCGATCGATGCCTTCCGACCGATGGTCGACGCGGCCCACCAACGTGGGTGGTGGTCGCGCGGCTACGTGAGCACCGCCTTCGGATGTCCGTACCAGGGCGAGGTGGGCGAAGCGGCGGTCGTGGGGATGGCGCAGCAGCTCCTCGAGGTCGGCGTCGACGAGGTGAGCATCGGCGACACGATCGGCGTGGCCGGCCCCGCAGACGTGCGCCGCGTGGTCGGCTCACTGCTCGGCGCCGGGATCGGTCCAGAACGGCTGGCGATGCACTTCCACGACACGCGAGGGACCGCGCTGGCCAATGTCACCGCCGCCCTCGAGCTCGGCATCCGCTGCTTCGACGCGTCGGCCGGCGGCACCGGCGGCTGTCCGTACGCACCCGGCGCTGCCGGCAATCTCGCCACCGAGGACCTGGTCTATCTGCTGGAGCGTGAAGGGCTGACCCACGGAGTCGACCTCGACGCGCTGCTCGCGGCCGCCCGTTACGTGAGCGAGACCCTCGGGCGTCCGCTGGCGACGAAGGTCGGTCAGGCAGGCGGCTGGCGCGTACCATAGGCGCCCGATGGACGCCGACGCCGCACCAGTGCAGGAGCCGCGCCCGTTGATCCTGGACGTCGATACCGGGATCGATGACATGATCGCCCTGCTCATCGCGGCAACCAGCCCGGAGGTCAACCTTCGCGGCGTGACCTGCGTGGCCGGCAACGTCGAGATCCATCACGTGGCGCGCAACACCGGCAAGATCCTCCGCATGGTCGGCCGCGGCGACGTCCCGGTCAGCATCGGCGCGGCACGGCCGCTCCAGCGTCGGCTGCGCACGGCGCCGGACACCCACGGGCCGACCGGCACCGGCTACGTGGAGCTGCGAGGCGAGGATCGCCAGCTCGGCACGACCGAGTACACCGCCATCCCGGCCAGCCGCTACCTGGGCGCCCACATCAGCCGCCGGCCGGGCGAGATGTCGATCGTGGCACTCGGGCCGCTGACGAACCTGGCGGCGGCAACGCAGCAGGGCGTCGATCTCGCGCAGGGCGCCCGGGACGTGATCTGGATGGGAGGCACGCTGGAGGAGCGCGGCAACACCACCGAGACCGGCGAATGGAATGCCTGCGTCGATCCCGAGGCTGCGGAGGCGTGCCTGCGCGCGGGGGCAATCCACCGCATCTTTCCACTCGACGCCACGCAGGACATCCTCTTCACCATGGACGACCTGCGA
>JBHENV010000104.1:0-5914 GCA_046261895.1 Candidatus Limnocylindria bacterium | reverse complement strand
CGCGCGGCGGCACGAGGCGGGCTTCATCGTCCGCGGCCTGCGGGCGGTCAGCGATTTCGAGGCCGAGCTCCAGATGGCGCTGACGAACCGAAAGCTGGCTCCCGAGGTCGATACGACCTTCCTGATGACCGCGCTCGAGTTCGGCTACGTGAGCTCGTCCCTGACCAAGGAGGTCGCGCGATTCGGCGGCGACATCAGCGCCATGGTCCCCGGACCGGTTGCCGCCGCGCTCACCGAGCGACTCGGGGACAACCCGCGCGTATAATCGCGGGCTAAGGAGGGTGCGCCACGGACATCATCTTCCTGGTCGAGCGACTCGAGTCGCTTGTCGCAGCCGGCAAGCGGCTGCCACTGACGAACAACGTCGTGCTCGACCAGGCGACCATACTCGAGCTGATCGATCAGCTCCGCTCGTCGGTGCCGGACGAGGTGCGCCAGGCGCGGCGCATCACCGAGGAAGCCGGGCGCATCACCGAGCGCGCTCGCGACGAGGGCGACACGATCATCGCGCGGGCGCAGGAGCACGCCGCCCAGATGCTCGAGGAGCGCGAGCTGGTGCGCGCCGCCAAGCAGCGCGCCGGAGAGCTGCTCGAGCATGCCCAGGCGGAGGCCCGTGAGGTGCGGCGCGGCGCCGACGAGTACGCGGCCGGCGTCCTGATCCGCCTCGAAGGCGAATGCATCAAGGCGCTCACCAGCATCAAGCGCGGCATCGACATGCTCGATGAGCGCCACCGTCCCCCGAACAGCGGTGACGTCGGGCCCGAGACCGGCGCCATCCTGGTGGACGCGGAGGAGCAGGCCCGAGCCGCGTCCCGGCCGTGATCTCCTACAACGTGGCCGGCCTCCTGCGTGAGCCGCCCGGCTCCACACGTGACGTCCGCCTGCGTGACCGATACGTCATGCTCGGCACCGACCTCGAGCTCGCCGGACCGGTCGATGCCGACCTGCGCCTTCAGCGAACGAATCGCGGCATCCTCGTTCGGGGCAATCTCCGCGCTCCACTGCGCCGGACCTGCGCGCGTTGCACCGACGCGTACGTCGACGATGTTGGCCTCGACCTGGACGAGGAGTACCTGCCGAGCATCGATCCCGACACCGGGGCGCCTGTGCCGGTCGGGGTTGAGGACGAGGCCAGCAGCCTGCGCATCGACGAGCACCATGAGATCGAGCTCGACGGCGTCTTTCACGACGAGCTGGCCCTGACCGAGCCGATGCACCCGCTCTGCCGTCCCGACTGTGCGGGCCTGTGCGTCGAGTGTGGCGGCCGCCTCGATGCCGGGGATCACTCGCACGGCGGCGAGGAGATCGATCCCCGCCTGGCCGGCCTGGCCGCGCTGCTGGGAAACCGCGAGGACTAGCCGCGCCGTCGGTGGTACGGGCTTCGATCGAAATTCGGCTCTCAAGTGGCCCGGCGGCCACTCCCGCGCAGCATCACGCGTGGGCAGCACCGAAATTTGGTCAACCCCGCGCCCACCCGCTGGCCGGGCCAGCAATGGAAGAAATGTCGGATCACGTCATGCAAAGGGCTGCGCAGCGGCGTCTTTGTGCCGCCCAGGAACCGGAATTTCGATCATGGGGCTGCGCGACGCGCTGGAAGGCAGCCTGGATGGTCATTCGCCAGCGAAACGGAGGTCCGGCTATACTGCGGCGTCCCGCCACATATCGGTCAAGGAGTTCCGCGTGGGCGTTCCCAAGCGAAAGGTATCCAAGGCGCGCCAGGGTGAGCGGCGCGCGCACCTCGCCATCAGCGCGCCGCCGCTCGTCGAGTGTGAGCACTGTCACGAGCTCAAGCGGGCGCACCATGTGTGCCCGACCTGCGGCTGGTACGCGGGCCGCGAAGCGGTCGTCATCGAGCCGGTTGCCCCGGTCGAAGGCCAGCGCTAAGCCCGCATGCGAATCGCGGTCGACGCGATGGGAGGCGACAACGCCCCTCGCGAGATCGTTCGCGGCGCAATCGACTACGCAGTGAAGAGCAGCGACGAGGTCATCCTCGCCGGTGACGTGCCGCGCCTGGAGCGCGAGGTAGCGGCCTACGGCCAGGAGCTTCCCGTCTCCGTCCGCTTCGTCGACGCTCCCGAGGTGATCGGGATGGATGAGCATCCGGCCACGTCGCTTCGCACCAAGCGTCGATCATCGATCGTGGTCGCCACTGATCTCGTGCGCAACGGGGAGGCCGATGCGGTCGTCAGCGCCGGCTCGACCGGCGCGACGATGGCCGCCGCCGTCTTCCGGCTGGGACGGATCGAGGGGATCGACCGACCGGCGCTGCCGGCCCACATGGTCACCGCCACCGGCCCGGTGATGCTGCTCGACGTGGGCGCCAACGTCGACTCCGACGCGGAGAACCTCGTCCAGTTCGCCGCCATGGGCGCCATCTTCGCCGAGCATGTGCTGCACGTCCCGAACCCGCGCATCGGCCTGCTCAACATCGGCGAAGAGGTCGAGAAGGGTGATGACCTTGCGCGCCAGGCGCACGCCAAGCTCGCCGCCCTCGACTTGCATTTCGTCGGGAACGTCGAGGCGCACGACATGATCGCGCACCGCGCCGACGTCGTCGTGTGCGACGGCTTCGTGGGAAACGTGGTGATCAAGTTCTTCGAGGGCATCACGAGCTTCATCTTCCGAGCCCTTCGGGAAGACCTCCAGCAGGGGCCGATCGCCCCGCTGGCCCTCCTTGCCCTCAAGCCGGGGTTCGACCGCATGAAGGCGCGCTTCGACTACGAGCGCTACGGTGGCGCGCCGCTGCTCGGCGTGAAGGGGGTCAGCATCGTCACCCACGGCCGCGCCAAGGCCAGGATGATCGAGAACGCCATCCGCGTCGCCTCGGGGTCGGCAGAGGCACGTGTGCCGGAGCTGATCGCGGAGTGGACGCGGGAGCATCCGGCGCTGGCTCACCGTGGAGTCCGATCGCGCATCGCCGCACGACTGCACCGGGATCGGAACTAGGGTGGCCCGCTCGACGAGCCGTGGACACCGGGAATCCGCCGCCGGGATGCTGGCTCGCCGGCTGGCGCTCCTGGCGCTCTTCGAGGACGAGTTCCGCCCGGGGAGCGCCGAGACAGCACTCGCTCGGCTGGCAGGCGAGCAAGAGGTGTCGGACGAGGTGCGCGCCCACGCGGCGATGATCATCGGTGGCGTATCGGACCACCGGGCCGATCTCGACGAACGGATCGCTGCCGAGGCTCCCTTGATCCCCGTCCCGGAGCTTGGTCGCGTCGAGCGTACGATCCTCCGGAGCGCGATCTACGAGGTGCTATACTCCCCCGCGACCCCGAGCGGGGAAACGATGCGTGATGCCGTATCCCTCGCCCGGATCTACGCCGGCGACGCCGCTCGTCGCCTCGTCAATGGCGTGTTAGGAAGCGTTTCCAGATCATCGGGTGGAGGAACCTGAAGTCGTGACAGACGGGACCACGTACGAACGTCTCAAGAAGCTCATCGTCGAGCAGCTCGGCGTCGACGAAGAGGAGGTTCAGCCCCAGGCCTCGTTCGTCGAGGACCTCAATGCCGATTCGCTCGACCTGGTCGAGCTCATCATGAGCCTCGAAGAGGAGTTCGGTATGGAGATCTCGGATGAGGACGCCGAGAAGATCCAGAAGGTCCAGGACGCCGTCGACTTCATCGAGGAGCACCAGCAGTAGACGGGTTCGCCCATGGATGCTCCCTCCCTCGACGAGCTGGGCGCTCGTCTCGGCATCGCCCTGCGTGAGCCGGAGCTCATCCGTCAGGCATTCGTCCACAGCTCCTTCTACAACGAGAATCCGCACCTGGCCGCGGGCCACAACGAGCGCCTCGAGTTCTACGGCGATGCGGTCATCGGTGTGGCCGTCAGCCGCCTCCTCTTCGAGCGCTTTCCCGCGGAGGACGAGGGATTCCTGACCGCACGCCGAGCGGCGCTCGTCAACCGGGAGGCGCTCGCCGCCATGGCGCTGACGATCGGCCTGGACCGATACCTGCTGCTCGGCCGCGGTGAGACCGATGCCGGTGGCGCGACTCGCCCATCGGTGCTTGCCGCCTGCTTCGAGGCACTCGCCGGCGCGCTGTCCCTGGCCGAGGGGACCGAGCGCGCCGAGGCCGTCCTGGTGCGGCTCTTCATCCCGCAGCTGGACGGGCTTGCCGCCGACGCCGGGCCGCCGAAGTCCGCCAAGTCGCTGCTACAGGAATGGACCCAGCGACACCGCGGCGTGAAGCCGACGTATCGGCTTCTCGACACCACCGGACCCCCGCACGACCAGCGCTTTCGCGTGGCGGTCGTCATCGACGGAGCGGCGGTCGGGCTCGGGAGTGGGTCCAGCCGGCAGCGTGCGGAGGAACAGGCGGCCGGCGCCGCGCTGGCGGAGCTCCCGGACCTCTCCGCGCAGATCGCCCAGCCGGGCGGCTCGTGAGCCGCCTCAGGGAGCTGCGCCTCCACGGGTTCAAGTCGTTCGCGGATCAGACTCGCTTCGTCTTCGAGCCGGGGGTCAACGCGGTCATCGGACCGAACGGATCGGGCAAGAGCAACATGGCCGATGCGGTCCGCTGGGTGCTCGGCGAGCAGTCCAACCGCTCGCTGCGCACGCGTCGCGCCGACGACGTCATCTTCGGTGGTTCGGACCAGCGCAAGGCGCAGGGCATGGCCGAGGCGATCCTGACCCTCGATAACGCGGATGGATGGCTCCCCATCGAGTTCGCCGAGGTGTCGATCGGCAGGCGCGCCTATCGGTCCGGCGAGGGCGAGTATCTGATCAACGGAGCGCGGACGCGGCTGCGGGATGTGGTCGGGCTGCTGGGCGAGGGGCGGCTCGGCGCCAACGAGCTGGTGGTCGTGGGGCAGGGGACGGTCGATGCCGCGCTTTCCCTGCGGCCCGAGGAACGCCGTCAGCTGTTCGAGGAGGCGGCGGGCGTCAAGGGGCTCCAGGTCAAGCGAAACGAGGCATCCGGACGGCTCGCCCGCGCGGGGGAGAACCTGACCCGGGTCAGCGACCTGGTCGTGGAGCTGAAGCCGCAGGTGCGCCGGCTCGCCATGCAGGCAGAGCACCAGCAGCAGCACGACGCGCTCGGAGCCCGCGCGCGGGCACTCGTGACGACCTCGCACCGGCGTCGCGAGCAGGCGGCCAGGGCTGCGCTCGGGGAGGCCCGCCGGCGGGCGGCTGCGGCGGAGCACGCGCTCGCGGCGTATCGGGACGCGCAGGAGGCGGGCCGGATGGCCGTCGCTGCCGCCGAGGAGCGCTACTGGACCGCCGAGGAGGCGGCACGGCAAGCGGCAAACGCGCGTCAGGAGGCCCGCGAAACGCTGATCCGCCTCGAGGGCCGGCATGACGCCATCGTCGCGCGGGAGGCTGAGCTGGCGGCGATCATCCAGCAGGAAGTGCGCGACCTGGAGACGTCGGTGACCGCGCTGGCGGCACGGTCGGACGAGACGGCGGGAACCGATGTCGAGCCGGCGCTCGCCGCCGCCGCGGCAGCCGAGCGGGCATGGCAGGCCGCACTCGCCGAGCTTGCGGCCGCCGACGATGCGTTGCTGCTGGCCGAGCAGGAGGTGTCGGAGATTCGGGCACGCGAGAGCGACCTGATCGCATCACGCGCGCGGGCCTCGGAAGAAGAAGCCAGGCATCGCGCGCGGCTGGAGCACGGGCTTGCCGAGCGGGAGCGGGCCGAGGCGACCATCCTTGGCCTGCGCTCCCAGGCCGCTGAGGCGGCGGGACTCTATGACCGGGCGACCCGCGACGCCGCCGAGTCGCTGATCACGCTCGAGGCGAACGCCGCGCAGCGCGACGCGGCGCAGGAGCTGGCCGACGCGACCCGACAGGCGGTGATCGAGCTGACCGAGGCGCTCCAGGCCGCACGAGCCGAGCTTGCCGCGATCGCCGAGCCGCACGGCGCCGCAGCGCGACTCGGCCGGCGGCTCACCGCGGCGGGCTGGCCAACCCTGCTC
>JBHENV010000103.1:0-5076 GCA_046261895.1 Candidatus Limnocylindria bacterium | reverse complement strand
TTTCAAGGAGCCGATGCCCTATGAACGCACGGGGAAATGAGCGACCCGGCTACCATCGACCGGTGACCCAGCGAACCCCTGACCCCAGCCCGAACGGCGACTTCGTCCACCTCCACGTCCACTCCGAGTTCAGCCTTCTGGACGGCTTGAGCCGCATCGGCGAGATGACGAAGCGGGTGTCCGAGCAGGGTATGCCGGCCCTGGCGCTGACCGACCACGGGAGCATGTACGGGGTCATCCCGTTCTACGCCGCGGCGAAGAAGGCGGGGATCAAGCCGATCATCGGGCTCGAGGCCTACGTCGCTCCCCGCGGCATGACCGACAAGGAGGGCAAGCAGGACGCCGACTACCATCACATGATCCTGCTGGCCAAGGACGACGTCGGCTACCGGAATTTGCTGGCCCTGACGACCGCCTCGCACCTCGAGGGCTACTACTACAAGCCGCGGATCGACAAGGAGCTGCTGGCCCGGCACAGCAAGGGCCTCATCGGTACATCGGCCTGCTTGGGTGGGGAGGTGCTGAAGCGCCTGGGCCAGGGTGACGAAGCAGCGGCGGCCAGGGCAGCGAACGAGTATCGGGACATCCTGGGTGACGGGAACTTCTTCATCGAGGTCCAGGAGCATGGAATTGACGAGCAGAAGCGCCTGCACACACAGCTCGTGGAGCTGGCAAGGCGCGAGAACATCCCGCTCGTCGCGACGAACGACACGCACTACACCAGCCCGGACCAGTACGAGGCGCACGACCTCCTGGTCTGCATTCAGACCGCGTCGAACGTCGACACGCCGGGTCGGATGCGGTTCGAGAACAACGAGTTCTACCTGAAGTCACCGGCACAGATGCGCCGCCTGTTCAATGGCGAGCTGCCGGACGCCATGGACAACACGCTCCTCATCGCCCAGCAGTGCGAGGTCAACCTCGACTTCACCGGTTTGCGCCTGCCGCACTTCGAGGTTCCCGCAGGCGAATCCGAGGCGAGCTGGCTGCGCAAGGAATGCCAGCGCGGGCTCCTGGACCGATACGGCACCATCACCGATGCCATTCGTAACCGGCTCGATTACGAATTGGGAATCATCGACCGGATGGGGTACAGCGCCTATTTCCTGATCGTGGCCGACTTCACCCGGTTCGCCCGGGAGCAGGGGATCATGATCACCTGCCGGGGTTCGGCGCCGGGATCCATCGTCACGTACTCGCTGAAGATCACGCCGGTCGATCCGCTCGAGTACGGCCTGCCCTTCGAGCGCTTCCTGAACCCCGACCGGGTGACGATGCCGGACATCGACATCGACTTCCAGGACTCGCGCCGCGACGAGGTGATCCAGTACGTCACCGGCAAGTACGGCGACGACCGGGTGGCGCAGATCATCACCTTCGGGACGCTCGGCGCGAAGGCCGCCATTCGCGACGTGGGGCGCGCCATGGGCCTCACGTACGCCGAGGCGGATCGGGTCGCCAAGGCCGTCCCGAGCGAGCTGAACATCTCGCTGGCCCGGGCGGTGGACACCTCGCCGCCGCTGCGCGAGCTCATGGCGGGGGATGATCGGGTCGACAAGCTCATCGGCATTGCCAAGCAGCTGGAGGGCGTGTCACGCCATGCCTCCACGCACGCCGCCGGCATCGTCATCAGCCGCGAGCCGCTGACCGAGATCATGCCGCTCCAGCGCGCGACCGACGGCAAGACCACCATGACCCAGTTCGAGATGCACGCCTGCGAGGCGCTGGGCCTCCTGAAGTTCGACTTCCTGGGCCTCATCAACCTCACGATCCTGGCCGATGCCGTCGACCTCGTGCGGACGCATCGGTCAATTGAGCTGGACGTCGACAAGCTCCCGCTGGACGATCGCAAGACGTTCGAGCTCCTGTCCACCGGCGAGACGACTGGCATCTTCCAGCTCGAAGGCTCGGGCATGCGCCGATATGTGAAGGAGCTCAAGCCGACCGAGGTGCGCGACCTCGCCGCCATGGTCGCCCTGTTCCGGCCTGGACCGATGGCGAACATTCCCGCCTACATCCGCCGCAAGCACGGCGACGAGGCGGTGAGCTACCTGCACGACTCCCTCGAGCCCGCCCTGCGCGACACGTACGGGATCTTCGTGTACCAGGAGGACATCATGACCGCCGCCATCGCGATGGCGGACTACACCGGTCCCGAGGCCGACAACCTGTGCTACGCGATCCGTAAGAAGAAGGAGGCCGTCCTCCGCCAGCACGAGGCCAAGTTCAAGGCCGGGGCCAAGAAGAAGGGGATCCCGCCGGGGATCGTGGACCAGGTCTTCCACGAGTTCGAACCCTTCGCCCGATACGGCTTCAACAAGGCCCACGCCACGTGCTACGGGCTGATCGCCTACCAGACGGCATACCTGAAAGCGAACTACCCGATCGAGTTCATGACCGCCGTCATGAACGGCTTCTCCGGCCGCGCCGAGAAGGTGGCCGCGGTGATCGTGGAGTGCCGACGCCTGGGGATCGAGGTGCGGCCGCCGGACGTGCAGAAGTCGTCCGCACCGTTCACCGTCGAGACCGATGCTGGCGGTGTGCCTGAAGCCATTCGCTTCGGCATGGCGGCCATCAAGAACGTGGGGGAGGGGGCTATCGAGGCGATCGCCTCGGTGCGCGACGGGGGAGCGGAGCCCGGCCCGTTCGTGTCGCTCGACGACCTGTGCCGGCGCGTCGACCTGCGGACCGTCAACAAGCGTGTGATGGAATCGCTCATCAAGGCCAACGCGGTGGCTTCATTGGGCACGGCCGGGGCGTTGCTGGGCGCGCTTGACGGGGCGCTGGAGAACGGCCAGCGCCACCAGCGTGACGTCGCCGCCGGCCAGTTCACCCTGTTCGACCTGTTCGCGCCGGCTGCCGCCGACGGATCGGTCCAGTTCCTTGACGGAGGCGAGGAGATACCCCGTCGCGAGCGGCTGCGCTGGGAGAAGGAGCTGATCGGCCTCTACCTGTCCGAGCATCCGCTGGGCGACATCGCGGATCAGCTGCCCGACTATGTCACCGCCTACACCGGTGACCTGGCCGAGGAGGCGGAGGCCGCGAAGGTGACCCTCGGAGGCATCCTCATCTCGTCGCGCCGGGTCGTGACCCGCGCAGGCTCCACCATGCTCGTCGCGACGCTCGAAGACCTCCAGGGGTCCGTCGAGATCGTCGTCTTCCCCAAGGTCTTCGAGCAGACGGCGCAGTCGTGGGCGGATGACTCGATCGTGCTCGTCACCGGCCGCATCGATCGCCGCGACGAGACGCCGCAGATCCTGTGCGAGGCGGTGCACGCCTGGGACGATGCCGTGCGCATGGGCTCAGCGGCCTTCGGCCTGGAGCGCGACCGGCTGCTCGCGGCCCGTGGCGGCGGCCGCCGTGGGGAGAAGCCGGTGGATCGCAAGCAGGGAGTCTGGAGTGATACCGATCGCCATGCGATCCCGGTCGAGGTGCCCGCGGCAGCGGCGGTGGCGGTTGCTGCGCCCGAGGTCGTCGCGGCGGACATCGGCGCACCCGAGCCGGCGGAAGAGACGTCCGCGCCAGCCGACGCCGTGCCGATCCAGACGACGCCGGTCGGCGCCGCCGCCATCGTCAACGTCTCGTTCGGGGACGACGTGTCGGTGGATCGGCTGTTGGGAGCGATCGAATCGGTCAAGGCCGCGCTCGGAGGCCGCCCCGGACCGCTGGCCGTGCTCCTCAACGTGTCGGTCGCAGGTGCCGTGCGCCAGGTGCGGTTGCCGGACCACGTCGCCTGGGACGCGAGGCTCGGCGAGGCGCTGCGGCGCGCCGCCGGCGTCCCGATGACCGTTGAGCTGCGCTCGGAAGCCGAGGAGCGGATCGCCTGACCGGGATGCCCCGTCCTGCGGGGCTAATGACCAACGAGGGGCGCCTCCGTCGTCAGATTCCCGTGGTGCGGGTCAGAACGCCACGGAGCTGCCCGTTTTTCATCGGTTCCTTGGTGGTTAGCCCCGCCCTGCGGGTCATGCGGTATGTGCGCGCCACCCGAACGTTCAGGGGTCGAACTGGAGCGAATCGAGCACGGCCTGGATCCGGTCCAGCATGGCTGCCTGCTCGAGCCGCTGGCCGCCGATATCGGCGCGAACCTCGATCCATCGGTCGGGAAAGTCCGGGGGGCTCAGCTGCCACCAGGCGATGGTCGTGTCGTCCTCGCTCTGCCGAATCTCGAAGGCGGCGGACTTGCCGCCGATGATGTCGTCCGCATCCAGGCCGAACGGTCGCGCCACCACCGGATCGGGCACCGGTGGCGTGCCGGCTGCCCAGGCGGTGACGACGATCGATGCCTCGCCGGGCGGAATCGCGTCGCCCGTCAGCTCGCACGGCTCGTCGAAGCTCGTGCAGAGGCTTGCCGGCTCCACGCCGTAGGTCACCAGGTGCGCGAGGACGCGGTGCTCGGCCGACTGGTTCTCACTGCCCGGAGCCAGGACCCAGTCGGGCGGATAGGCGAACTCGAGCTCGTCGCTCGTGAAGCGCAACCGCTGGTCGGCCGGTTGCGAGGCCACCGAGACACCGATCATGATCGCGCCGACCAGCACGGCCACCGCCGCCACGACCCCGAACGCGACCCAGCCCGAGTCCATGCGCGATCGTGGCGCCTGTGGCGTCGGGGGAGGGCGTGGCATGCGGCCGACGGGCGGTGCGGTCCACGGCCGCGGCTCGACCACGGTGTGCAGCCGATCCCATCGGGCCCTGCGGTTCGGCTCGGAGAGGACGTACCAGGCGTCGTTGACGCGCGCCATGGTCGCGCTCGGTGGTGCGCCCACATCGGGGTGATGCTGCTTGGCCAGCCGCCGATACGCCCGTGCGATCTCCTCGCGCGACGCGTTGCGCGGGACCCCGAGGACGGCGTAGGGATCGATGTCGGGCACGGCGGGGGAAGTCTACGCCGCGACGCTTGCTATCCTGTCGCCCGTGATCACGAAGCGCCCCAGGCCGGTCCAGCCCGCGGATCCCGACTCCACCGTTCAGCCCGCCGCGACCGATGTCACCGCCGCGCCGTTGGACGTCGCCCAGCTGGACGCGGCGATCCTCCGCTTCGTGCGCCGATTCCCGAACCAGACGGTGGACCTGGCCCCG
>JBHENV010000102.1:0-6839 GCA_046261895.1 Candidatus Limnocylindria bacterium | reverse complement strand
CCCGCCCCCGAGATCGCGAGCAGCGCCTCACGGGCGTCGTGCTCGTCGGCCGGGAGAGGGACGCCATCCAGGGCGCCCTCGACCCGCGCCGCGAGGGTGGCGTTCAGCGAATCGGTCGCGCCGAACGTGCGCCACTCGCCGTCGCCATCCCAGATGACGATGCCGTATCCCTTGACTGCCACCGAGAACATCGCTTCCGCCCCATACGTACTGGTCGAGTACTGGACGACAAGCATCCGCCCGGACGGAGCGGAAGCCAACCCTGCAGGACCGACCCCCACGCCACCCTTCCGATCAATCTGCGCCAAACCGAACAGGCGTTCGCATCGGTCCGATTCCTGCTACGATGGCGCTGCGATGCCCTCCGACAAGATCGTGGTCCGTGGCGCCCGAGAGCACAACCTCAAGAACGTCGACGTGGAGATGCCCCGCGATCGGCTCATCGTCATCACCGGGCTGTCCGGCTCCGGGAAGTCGAGCCTCGCCTTCGACACCATCTACGCCGAGGGTCAGCGCCGGTACGTCGAGTCACTGAGCGCCTACGCGCGGCAGTTCCTTGGCCAGATGGAGAAGCCGGACGTCGACCAGATCGACGGGCTCTCGCCCGCCATCTCGATCGACCAGAAGGGCGCATCCCGCAACCCGCGCTCCACCGTCGGCACGGTCACCGAGATATACGACTACCTGAGGCTGCTCTTCGCGCGCATCGGTCGCATGCATTGCCCCATCTGCGGGCGTGAGATCAGCCGCCAGACGGTCGAGCAGATGGTCGATCAGATCTATGCGCTGCCCGAGGGCACGCGCGTGATGCTGATGGCGCCCCTCGTTCGCGACCGCAAGGGTGAGCACGAGAAGCTGCTCGCCGGCGCCAAGCAGGCGGGGTTCGTCCGCGTCCGCGTCGATGGCCAGCTGCGCGACCTCGACGAGGAGATTACCCTCGACAAGAAGTACAAGCACAGCATCGAGGTCGTGGTCGACCGCCTGGTCGTGCAGCGGACCGATGACGACGGCAACCTGCGACCCGACGCGACCCGCATGGCCGACTCGATCGAGACGGTGCTGCGTATGAGCGAGGGGCTGCTGCTCGTCAACCTGCCCGACCTTCCTCCGAAGGAGGCCGACCGCCTCTACAGCGAGAAGTACGCCTGCCCGGAGCACGGTGGCTCGTTCGAGGAGCTGGCGCCCCGGAACTTCAGCTTCAACTCGCCGCACGGGGCGTGCCCGGACTGCACGGGGCTCGGCTCACGGCTGGAGATCGACCCGGACCTCGTCCTGCCCAATGACGAGCTCTCGATCGACGAGGGCGCAGTCCTGCCCTGGCGACGGATGGCGGCCACGGAGAGCTGGTTCAGCAAGATTCTGGAGGCGGTTGCCGAGCACTATCGCTTTCGGACCGATGTGCCGGTGCGCGACCTCTCCGACGACGCTCGCCGGATCATCCTGTACGGCAATCATGGCGAGCGGATCGGCGTGCGGTACCGCGCCCGCAACGGGAACATCCACACCTTCAAGACGACCTTCGAAGGGATCATTCCGAACCTGACCCGGCGCCACCGCGAAACGGGATCGGACGCCATGCGCGCGGATTTCGAGCGCTACATGACGAACAAGCCCTGCCCGACCTGCAACGGGATGCGTCTCAAGCCCGAGTCGCTGTCGGTGACGGTCGGCGGCAGGAACATCATCGTGACGACGCGTCGGTCGGTCACCGATGCCCTGGCCTGGTACGAGGGCCTTTCCGCCCGCCTGAGCGAACGGGAGAGCACCATTGCGCGCCAGGTCCTCAAGGAGATCCGCGCCCGGCTCGGCTTCCTGGTGGATGTCGGGCTCGACTACCTGACGCTGGACCGGGCGTCCGGCACGCTGAGCGGCGGCGAGGCGCAACGGATCAGGCTGGCGACCCAGATCGGCTCGAGCTTGATGGGCGTCCTCTACATCCTCGACGAGCCGTCGATCGGCCTGCACCAGCGCGACAACGCCCGGTTGATCGCGACGCTCGTCCGGCTGCGCGAGCTCGGCAACACGCTGCTCGTGGTCGAGCACGACGAGGAAACCATCCGGGCGGCCGACTGGGTGGTCGACATCGGTCCGGCGGCGGGAGAGCACGGCGGGCGGCTCGTTCACTCCGGGCCGCTCCAGGCGCTGCTCGAGAACCGCCGCTCCATCACCGGCGCCTACCTGCGCGGCGAAAAGTCGGTGCCCATTCCAGCCAGGCGGCGCAATGGCAAGCGAGACGCGCTCGTCGTGCGCGGTGCCCGCGAGAACAACCTGAAGGGGATCGACGTGGCCTTCCCGCTCGGGAAGTTCGTGGCGATCACCGGCGTCAGCGGGTCGGGCAAGTCGAGCCTCGTGACCCAGATCCTGCACCCGGCGCTCGCGCAGCGCATCTGGGGCTCGAGGGAGCCGGCCGGCAAGCACGACCGCATCGAGGGGGTCGACCTCATCGACAAGGTGATCCAGATCGACCAGTCGCCGATCGGCCGAACGCCACGCTCCAACCCCGCCACCTATACCGGCCTGTGGGGACCGCTGCGCGAGATGCTCGCCGCCGTACCCGAATCGCGAGTGCGCGGCTACAAGCCCGGTCGGTTCAGCTTCAACGTCAAGGGCGGTCGATGCGAGGCGTGCCAGGGGGCCGGAATCGTGCAGATCGAGATGCACTTCCTGCCCGACGTGTACGTCCCGTGCGAGGTCTGCAAGGGCAAGCGCTACAACCGCGAGACGCTCGAGATCCACTACAAGGGCAGGAACGTCGCCGAGATCCTTGAGATGACGGTCGAGGAGGCGCTCAAGTTCTTCGAGGCGGTCCCGTCGATTCGCAACAAGCTTCAGACCCTGTTCGATGTCGGGATGGGGTACGTTCACCTCGGGCAGCCCGCCACGACACTGTCCGGCGGTGAGGCGCAGCGCGTCAAGCTCGCCACGGAGCTGTCGAAGCGAGCGACCGGCAAGACCTTCTACATCCTGGATGAGCCGACGACCGGCCTCCATTTCGACGATGTCGCCCGCCTGCTGGCGGTGCTCGGCCGCCTCGTCGAGAGCGGCAACACGGTGGTCGTCATCGAGCACAACCTGGACGTGATCAAGACCGCGGACTGGGTGATCGACCTCGGTCCGGAGGGCGGCGATCTGGGCGGCGAATTGGTTGCGGCCGGTACGCCCGAGCAGGTTGCAAAGGTGCTGGCCTCGCACACCGGCCGCTATCTTCGCCCGGTCCTCGGCATGTCCATGGACCCGCCGGTCGAAGCCGGCGCGGGGCGTCGTCGTCGCCGCGAGCCGGTGGCCGCGGTCACCTGACGGTCGAGGAACCGTGAGCACCTTCGAGGACGCTATCGAGATTGATGCGCCCGTCGAACGCACACTTGAGCTGGCTGCCAACACGCGTCATAAGGCGGTGGTCCAGACAACCGATCTATCCGCGGACGCAGCCGTAGCCTATCTCCGCGAGGAAGGGTGACGCCCGCGCCGGATCGAACGCGAGAATCAGCTGGCGCGTCGCACGCGTGAGCGCGACGTACGCGAGCCGTCGCTCCTCCTCCAGCGCGCGGTTCGGGTCATCCGCCTCCGTGATCGACCGCCCATTCGGAATCCGGTCTGCCTCGAAGCCGACGAGCACCACGGTCTCCCATTCGCGTCCCTTCGCCGCGTGGACGGTCCCGAGCTCCACGCTGGCGGTGGACACCCGCAGCGCGGCAATGCGCTCCCGTGCCGCGTCGTAGGCGGCGACGAAAGAGCTGACATGAGCGAAGCCGGCCGCCCATCCGAGCAGGGCGTCGAGCGCGGCATGGTCATCGTCCGCCAAGAGGTCGGACGCCGGGTTGTCGCGTGACCACCCATGACCGATCCGCAGCCGGCACAGGACGTGGAACGGGTGCTCGGGCGTGTCGAGCGCTCGGGCAGCATCGACCAGCGCCACGATCCGCTCGTTCTCCACGATGGGCGGGATGGCCGCGACGTGACGTACCCCGGCATGCACGAGGGCGAGAAGCATGGGCGTGAGCTCGCCTCGCGTGCGCGTGAGGAAGCAGAGAGTCCGGCCGGCCGCGTCCTCGGCGGCCGCGAGCCGCGCCAGCCCATCGGCCCAGCCGGGATTGGCGGTGTTCCACGCCGTGATCGCCGCAGTACCCAGCTCCGTCGCGGCGGGTGAGCGGATCGGCTTGTCGAACCGCTCACGGTTGACCGCCACCAGCCGCGCCGATGCGGCGATGACCGCGGCGGGGCAGCGGTAGTTCGTTGCCAGCATCACGCGACGCGCGCCCGGGTAGTCCAGGGCAAAGCGCAGAATGCGACGCACGTCGGCGAGACGCCAGGCGTAGATGGTCTGATCGTCGTCACCGACGACGAAGAGGTTATCCTCCGGGGACGCCAGGAGACGGACTAGCCGGAGCTGAGCCGCGTCGACATCCTGGAACTCGTCGACGCAGACGTGGCTGAAGCGGGATTGCCAGCGAATCCGCAGCGCCGCATCGGTCTCGAGCAGCTGACAGGCACGAACGACGAGATCGTCGAAATCGACCGCGCCGCGGATGCGAAGCAGATCCGCGTACGCATCGAGCGCCGCACGTGCTCCGTCCGGGGGAGCGTGACCCTCGATCTTCCAGGCCGACAGGCAGGTGTCGAGCTGGGTCGCCTCGGCCACGCTCTGGTTCGCCCCGCCCGCCAGGACCCGTCGGCGGGCCGCTCGCAGCAGCGGCAGGCGGTCTGCGACGATACTCCGACCCTCGCCGGCATCCAGCAGCACCTGGCGCGCCAAGGCGTGGAGCGTGCGGACTTCAATTCGGCCGGCGCCGGGCAGCTGCGTGCCCAGTCGACGCTCAACTCGCGACGCCAGGTCGAGCGCCGCGTCGCGGTTGAAGGTCATGACGCAGATCGCTTCTGGTGGCACACCGCGAGTCAGCAGGACCGCGAGCCGGGCGACCATGGTGGTCGTCTTGCCACTCCCCGCCGGCGCGATGATCTGCGCCGGACCATCCGGCAGTGTCGCGGCGGCGCGCTGCTCGGGATCGAGCGCGTCCAGGATTGGCGTGAGCGCGAGGGTCGGAGCAACCTGGAGGGCCATCGAGGCATGATCCCGATCGGCGCTTACCAGCGGATCATCGGCGGCTTATTGGCCGAGGCCGTATCCTGTCCGGCGTCGCCCACCCGACCGACGAGGACCGAGCGCTACCGAGGATCCACGCGTGAGACGACAGGCCCAATACGCCGGCGGTGACGACACCGTGCCGTACGACCGCGAGCTGATTCGGTCGGGAGGCGCCTCACAACGCGGCGACCGGCGCCGGCAAGCATCGTTCAAGCCGCCTTCGCGTCGCCGAGCACCGCGGCGTCGAAGCGGCCGCTCCGTCTGGCGAACCCTGCGCACGCTCCTCCTGCTCGCTCTGCTGCTCATCCTCGTCGCGTTCGTGCTGCTCTTCATCCGCGCAGCCACCTTCAATGCGGCGGTGTCGAGCGCGGTCTTTCCCTCGACCGCGCTGCTGTGGGACCTGAACGGCAGCGAGCGGGTCAACGTGCTGATGGTCGGCTATGGCGGCGGTGACCACGACGGCGCCTACCTTGCCGATTCGATCCAGATCCTGTCGATCGACCCCACGACCGACACGACGACCACGGTCCCGATACCCCGCGACCTGTGGATCGAGGCGATCGGCGCCTTTAGCCAGAACGGCAAGATCAACGAGGTCTATTCCGCGGGCCATGCGTCGGTCGAGTCCGATGAGGCCGGGCGCCTCGACGCGGCGGGCGAGCTCCTCGCCCAGGTGCTCTCCGAGGTGACCGGCCTGGAGATCGAGCACTGGCTGGCAATCGACTTCTCCGGGTTCCGCGACATGGTCGACGCCGTCGGCGGAGTGACGATCAACAACCCGGTGGCGTTCGACTTCACGACGCTCGAGGAATTGCACCTCGCCGGTCGGTGGGACACCGGCGGCTTCGACTCCGGCGAGATTCAGCTCGACGGCGATGAGGCGCTCGCCTACGCACGGGCCCGCTACACGAACGTGGTGGCGGAGTCGAACGACTACGCGCGTTCGGTGCGCCAGGCCCGGATCCTCGGCGCACTGCGGGAGAAGCTCGGCGCGGGCGGCATCGGCTCGATCGCTCCGGGACTGGGGCTGATGGATGCCATGGAGGGTCGCGTCCGCACGGACCTCTCGGCCCTCGACCTGTACCTGCTCTCGTCACACCTGTCGAGTGACCGGCGCGTGGAGCTCAGCGAGGATGTGGTTCTGACCGCGACGACCAACACGATCGGGCAGTACATCCTGGTTCCCTCCGGCTGGACCGGTACCGGTGACTACGGAGGTCTCCGGGGCTACCTCGCCACCGAGCTTGCCGCACCCGTGGAGGCCGGCGCGGCCGATGCGCCGTAGCCGGCGGCTGCGCCTGGTCGACCTGCCACGGCTGATCATCGGTGGGGCGGTCCAGTTCGCCGGGCTGTTCGGGGGTCGATATCGGCGCATCGAGGGGACCCATGTGCTGGTGACCGATGAGCTCGATCGCCTGCTCGTCGTGCGCACCACCTACCTCGGCCCGGAGTGGATGCTGCCTGGAGGCCGGGTCGAGCGTGGGGAGACGCCCCATGGCGCCGCGGTGCGAGAGACGCTGGAGGAGACCGGCATGCACGTCAGCATCGACCGGCTCGCACTGGTGGATGCCCACCACGCCGACGACGTCAGCTTCGTGTTCCGTGGCCGTGTCGAGGGGGGCGAGCTCGAGCCCCAGTTCGGTGAGATCGCCGAGGCGGGCTGGGTCGATCGAGCCGAGATCGCGCGGACCTCGCCGCGGCTGGATCGGCTGCTCGAGCTGATCGACGAGGCGGGGGAGGGCGTGGTTTACGTCGG
>JBHENV010000101.1:0-2663 GCA_046261895.1 Candidatus Limnocylindria bacterium | reverse complement strand
AAGGCGGGCCAGCAGTGGGCGGTCGACCAGTGCCGGATCGGCGCCGACCAGTCCATCGGCGAGGTGTCGCGCGCGCTGTGCGAGCTCGATGTGACGCGGCTCGAAGAGCGACGCAACGCGCAGCGGCGGTAGGCCGGACTGACGAGTTCCGAGAACGTTGCCGGCACCGCGCAGCTCGAGGTCGGCCTCGGCGATGGCGAAGCCATCGTTCGAGCCACGCACCACCTCGAGGCGTCGGGTGACGAGCGGATCCGTGACGTCCGAGAGGAGGATGCAGAAGGACCGATGCTGGCCGCGACCCACCCGTCCACGCAGCTGGTGGAGCTGAGCCAGGCCGAAGCGCTCGGCATCCTCGATCAGGATCACGCTGGCGTTCGGCACGTCGATCCCGACCTCGATGACCGTGGTCGCGACCAGCAGGTCCAGCTCACCGGCCGCGAAGCTCGTCATGGTGGCGTCTCGTGCTTCCGGCTTCTGCTGGCCGTGGACCATCCCGATCCGCAGTCCCGGCAGCGCCGCATGGAGCCGTTCGGCCTCGGCCTCGGCGCTCGCCACCTGGAGCGCCTCCGACTCCGCCACCAGCGGCACGACCACGAAGGACTGACGGCCCTCCCCCGCCTCCGCGGCCAGGAAGGCCTCGACCTTCGGCAGCGCCCGCCGGTCGCGCATCTCGGTTCGAACCGGCTCCCGCCCGGGAGGCAGCTCGCGGATCGTGCTGATCGACAGATCGCCGTAGACCGACAGCGCGAGAGTGCGCGGGATCGGCGTTGCCGTCAGCGCCAGCACGTGTGGCTCGCCGCCGCTTCCCTTGGCCTGCAGCGCGGCGCGCTGGCCGACGCCGAAGCGGTGCTGCTCGTCCACGATGACGAGGCCCAGGCGCGGGAACTCGACCGCCTCGCTGATCACCGCGTGGGTCCCGATGACGACCTCGGCGGCACCGGAGGCGATGGCGTCGTGCATATCGCGCTTGCGGCCCTGCGCCAGCGAGCCTGAGAGGAACTCCGCTCGCACGCCGAGGCCCTCGAGCAACGGTGCGAGGCCGCCGTGGTGCTGGCGTGCCAGGATCTCGGTCGGCGCCATGAGCGCGCCCTGCCAGCCCGCCCGCACCGCGGCTGCCAGCGCGACCGCGGCGACCGCGGTCTTGCCGCTCCCCACGTCGCCCTGGAGCAGCCGGCGCATCGGTCGATCCTGGGCGATGTCCTCCAGGATCTCTCTGACGGCCCCGGACTGGTCGCCGGTCAGCGTGAAGGGAAGCGCTCCGACGATCTCGGCATGCTCCGCATCGGTCACCGCGATGCGCGGGGCCTTCAGCCCGGCCCGTGCCTCGCGTGCCTGCGCCAGCGTGAGCTGCAGGGCGAGCAGCTCGTCGAACGCCAGCCGATCGAGCGCGTCGGCCACGTCGGCGGCGTCCTCCGGAAAGTGCGCCGTGCGCAGCGCGTCGTCGAGCGCGGGGAGCCCTTCGCGCTCGGCATCGGTCAATGGGTCGACCATGAAGGGCAGCGCGTGGTCGAGGATGCGCGCCAGCAGCTCGCGGAGTCGCTTCTGCGTCACGCCTGCGGTGAGGCGATACACCGGGACTACCCGGGCCGTGTGAACCGATTCGCGGCCGACCGGGGTGAACTCGGGCGACGTGAACTGCGGCCTCCAGCCACGCTGCGCGACCTTGCCGGAGATGATCACCTCGTCGCCCTGCTGCAGGCGTCGCTCGACGTAGCGGCGCCCGAACCAGATGGCTTCCGCGCTCCCGGTGTCGTCCGTCAGCTGTGCGATCACCCGCTGCGGACGTCGCCCGAAGCCGGGCTCCACGCGGATCGCGGCCACCGTGACCCGCGCCGACTGCTTCTCGTCTGGCACCAGCTGTCCCAACGGCCTGAGCTCGCTGAAGTCGTCGTACCGGAACGGTAGGTACCAGAGTGCCTGGCGTGCGGTGGTGATCCCGAGCCTGCTCAGTGTCGCGGCGCCTCGCGCCAGGTCGGGCATCGCCCGCCGGATCGGGTCATCGAGATCGAGTGCCGCGATCGCGGTCATTCGCGCTGCCGGTCGAGGACGAACGCCCGGACCTCGGCATAGGCGGGTTGGGCGTCATCGTCGGTGAAAATCACGACGCGCGGCCAATCCAGGGCGAGCGGTTCGTACAGCCCGTCCCGCAGGTCGCGCATCACATCCTGGCTGCGGGCTGCATCAAGATGAGCCGGGTGACGCTCGGACGCGCGACTCCGGTACCGGTCTCGGATGGTCGCCGACCGAGGGCGCAATGAACGGCCCACGCATCGGCACCCGGGGCGAGCCGCGTCAGCTCGTCCTGGATCGTCCCCCGACGGAAGTTGCTCTCCAGTACGACGCCGACACTGGACTCCAGGAGCCGCGATGCCATCGCGGACAGTGCGGCATATGCACCGACTCCAAGCGTGCTCGAAGCCACGACCGATTGCGGGTGTCCCAGCGCATCGGCCAATGCCTCCTTGATTGCGTCCTTCGAGAGGAGCGTGAGATCACCGTCCGCTGCGAGGCGCCTTGCCAGGGTCGTCTTCCCGCTCGCCGGCACACCACTCACGATCACGAGGAGTGGCCGGCCCGATTGCATGGCTCGATCGTAGCGTGCTACCATCCCGATCGCCCGGCGCCGCGCGCGGGCTCCCTCGTGAGTGGAGACTTGATTCGAC
>JBHENV010000100.1:0-7354 GCA_046261895.1 Candidatus Limnocylindria bacterium | reverse complement strand
GGGGTCACCGATTCGCAGTACGCCGGCAACATGGCGATCATCCTCGAGGAGCTGCTGACGCGGCTACCCCCTGATCGGATCATCTGCGTCGCGACTCCTGACTACACCGTCACGCCGAGCGGCGAGTCGTTCGGGGAT
Source organism: Candidatus Limnocylindria bacterium (assembly GCA_046261895.1). GTDB lineage: Bacteria > Chloroflexota > Limnocylindria > QHBO01 > QHBO01 > JACDBZ01. The sequence continues at coordinate 7,216 of JBHENV010000100.1, read as the reverse complement.
CCGTTCCAGCAGAGTGACGCCATCCTGCGCGCCAACGCCATTTTGCGCGAGGCATGCCAGGCCCGCGAAGTTCGATTCGTGCCCGAGATCTTCGAGATCAGCCAGGCGGCGCGGGACGATCCGACGCTCGTGGCGCACGACGGCCTTCACCCGTCCGGCGCGCAGTACCGGCTCTGGGTGGACGCGATCGCCCCGGTCGTGGAAGAGCTGATCCTGGACTGACTTCGCCGAGCAGTCCGCGCAGGCCGTCGGCGCCGATACCGTTGGTGACCTCGATGGCTTCCGTCGGCGGAGCCTCGGAGGGGATCAGGCGGTGCTGGTCGATCAGGCACAGGGCAAGAGGCAGCGGCAGCTCCAGCTCCCTCCATGCATCTCGCGCCCGCCGATAGAGGCCAGGCGCCTCCGGTTCTCGGTCGACGGCGGCAAGCCCGGCCCCCATGGTCATCGAGAGCGCCCCCAGGGCTCGTCCGCCCTGGTTCAGCGCGCCAAGCGCGCCGATGCCCTTCGCGGCAGCGGTCCGGTCGCCCATCCACAGGCTCGCGCGCGTCGCGAGGGTGATCGGATAGGCGCGGTCCGTGCCGATCGCGCCGTCGATCGCCCGTTCGCCCAACTCACGGGCCTCGTGCAGATCGCCGGCCACCAAGGCGCACCACGCACGCGCCTGGAGCACCCCGGAGAGGACCTGGGGATCCGTCTCGGCGGGGAGCGGCTCCAGCGCATCGAGCATCGCGGCAGGCTGCGTATCTCCGCGGAGCGCGTGAATGATCGCCGCGCTCGTCGCGAGCACGATCCCGTAGGCATCGGAGAGGCCCCGTTCGTCCAGCTCTGCGATCATGGTCAGAGCCCACGCCCAGTCGCCGGTCTCGATGGCCGTGGTGCAGGCCAGGTCGGCGAGCTGCAGTACGGCGTCTCCGAGGCCCATGGTTAGCGCAAGCTCGAGGCCCTGGCGGGCGGTATCGAGCGCCGATCTCGGGTCATCGGCCATCAGCGCCCACGCCAGGTTGTTCCGGGCTCGAAGCTCGGTGTGCAGCGAGCCGGATTCCTGCGCCATCCCGATTGCCGCGCGGAGATCGCTCAGCCCCACCTCATCGTTGCCCAGGCTGATCTGGGCGGTCCCGCGCGTGATGAGGGCATCCGTCGCCACGCTGGCCAGACCAAGGCGACGCGCCGCCTCGAGGGCACGCTCGCTCCAGGCCAGCCCTTCCGCGCTGTCGCCGAGGAGGAGTCGCGCTCGGGCCAGCTGCCCGGCCAGCTCGACGCCCGATGCATCGGCATCGAATCGTCGGATGCCGCGCATCGCCGATTCGAGCTCCAGCAGGGCGGGCTCGTTGCGCTGGGCGGAGAGGAGCACGCTTGCCAGGCGCGCACGCGCGCGGGCAGTCTCCGCTCGGTTTCGCGCCGAGGCGTGATGGGCGATGAGCCTGCGCAGGTGCGCTTCGGCCAGGTCGAGCCGCCCTGCAGCGCGGGCCGCCTCGGAAAGCTCCTCGAGCAGAGTGGCACGCGGTCGCGCATCCTCGCTCAATCGGAGCGCTTCCTCCAAGAGCCCCATCGCGCGTGCCGGAACGTGCAGCCGGATGGCGTCACGAGCCGCGCGGCGAAGCGCCGCGACGGCTCGGCGTGCGAGGCGGACGGTGTCGTGGTGGTCCGGACTGAGACGATGCGCCTCCACCAGGTGCCCCGCCAACGGCTCGGCCACGTTGTCGTCCTCGAGCGACTCGAGATAGCGCGCCGCCGACAGGTGGAGCGCCCGTCGCTCACGGCGCCCCAGCGTTCGATAGGCCACATCGCGGACGAGATCCTGCACGAATCCGAGCTGTCCGTGGCCGGGTGAGTTGACCTCTTCGTCGACCGCGAGGTGCTCGCGTCGGATGAGGGCGTCGATCCGTTCCCGGGTGGCGACAGGGTCAGATCCGGCGACGGTGATGAGCGCGTCCGGCCGGAACCGGTGCCCGAGAACCGCTGCTGCCATCAGGAGCCTCCGTTCGGCCAGCGGCAGCGCGTCGATCCGCGCAGAGATGAGCCCGTGCAGAGAGTCCGGCACGTCGGCGGATTGGCTCTCCACGCCACGGATCGCTCGAGGTTGAGTCGGTGCGCCGGTACGCGAGTCGCGTTCCCGATCACCGACCATACGGGCCACCTCGACCGCATACAGCGGGATGCCGCCCGCGCGCTCCAGAACCTCGCGCATGAACGCGGCGGACAGGCCCGGTACCCGTGCCTCCAGCAGCGTGCGCATCGCGTCGTCGGACAACCGCTCGAGATGGAGCGCGGTGAAGCTGCCGAGACCGGCCCCCCAGGTCGTACGCCGGTCGAGAAGCTCGGGCCGCGCCATCGCAAGGATCAGGATCGGCTGGGTACGGGTCCAGCCCGCCAGGTGCTCGATGAAGTCGAGCAGGCTCGAATCGGCCCACTGCAGGTCCTCGAACACCAGGATGGTCGGCGTCCGCTGCGCCACGCGCTCGAAGAACCTCCGCCACGCGGCGAAGAGCTCGTCGCGGTCGTAGGCTGCCGCGTCCTCCCGCCCGAGCAGGACTGCGACGCGTGGCTCGATCCAGCTCCGCTCCGCCTCGTCACGGATCAGCTCGTCGAGTGCCTCGCCGAGCTGGCGTCGTGCAACCTCGGGAGGGTCGCCCTCCGCGACCCGAATTCGGCGGCGGACCATCTCGCCAACGGCCGCGAACGCGATCCCCTCGCCGTAGGCAGGCGCTCGACCGGCATGCCACGCCACGTCATCGGGCAGCCTGTCGATCCACTCATAGAGCTCCCAGGCGAGCCGGCCCTTTCCGATCCCCGCGATGCCGGTCACTGACACCAACCGGCTGCGCCGCTCGCGGACGACGCCGTTGAACAGCTCGATCAGCTCGCGCAGCTCACGGTCGCGGCCGACGAATGGTCCGCTGTGCAGCCCGCCCTGCCGCCCAGCCGGCGCGAGCTCGGCGCGCGTCGCCCGGAAGGTGCGCAGGCGGCCGGCTCTGCCCTTCAGGCTCAATGAGCCGATCGACTCGAAGGCTGCCGCATGCGGTGCGCGGTCCCGCGTCGTGCGGTCGACCAGCACGCCGCCGATCGGCGCCCTCGCCTGGAGGCGTGCGGCGACGTTGACCAGGTCGCCCGCGACCATGCCCTGCCCGATGGCCCCCACGGTCACGGCCGCTTCACCGGTTGTCACGCCGCCCCGAGCACGAAGCGACTTCCCGACGGCGGCACCGCCGAGCCGTCCCACGGCGTCGACCAGCGTCAGGGCGGCCCGGACCGCCCGCTCGGCGTCGTCCTCGTGTGCGGACGGCGCGCCCCAGACGGCCATGACGGCGTCGCCGATAAACTTCTCGATGGTCCCGCCGAAGGAGGCCACCACCGATCGGGCGACCTCGAAGTAGCGCGACTGGACGTTGCGCACCTCCTCCGGATCCATGGATTCGGCGAGGGCGGTGAAATTGGCCAGATCGACGAAGAGCACCGAAACCCGCCGGCGCTCGGCGAGCGCGATCGGCTCGGCGCCTGGCGCCTCCTCGGCGGTCGCCGGCCTCTCGGCCGCGCCGCCGGCCGGTCCACCGCAGAACGCGCAGTACCGGGCACCGGGAGGGATCTCCGCCCGGCAGTGCACGCAGGCCGTGGCCAGGCGGCTGCCGCACGCCGAGCAGAAGCGTGCGCCGTCCGGATTATCCGAATCGCACGATGGGCATCGCATGAACCACCTGCGGCCGTGGGCTAGCCAGCCGCTCGGTCCTCATTCTTGGCTTCGTCGGGGGGCGGGTGCTTGTAGATCATCTGCCCTGCCGCCTTGCCATCCTCCATGACGATGATGCTCTGCTTCCAGCGAGCCATCGTCATCTCGTGGTTGATGATCAGGGTCGTGATGTGGGCGTGCTCGGGGCCGGGATACCTGTCGACCGAGCCGGCGATGTCGAGGTCCTTCGGCAGGCCGCCGCTCTGCTTCTGGTTCTCCGCATCGAACGTGAGGTGTGGCTTGTGAAGGAACCACTCCGACTCGCGCGAGCTGCTCTTAACCTCCACAAAGGAGATGCTGATCTCCTCGCCACTCTTGACGAATTCGGACAGCACCGGGATGTACGCGTCGTTGCTCTCGTCGAGCAGTTCCGGCCGGAAGAGAGAAGCGTCATTGAGCCTGAAGATGGTGTTGAACCCGGCCTCCGTGCCGTGTCCCCCTTCCCTGCCCTCCGGGAACTGCTCGTACAGGTCTTCCTCGTTGAACGGTCGATCGTATTCGGTCATGCTCGGGCCTCCAGAGGTTGGTGTGTGCGCCGATGATAGGTACCGTCCGGTGCGGTGCCTAGCCCTGCCGGTGGCTGCTAGCATCGTGCGCATGACGGAATCAACGGACCTGCCGATGCGGGTCCGCATGGCGCCGAGCCCCACCGGACCGCTTCACATCGGCACGGCGCGGACGAGCCTGTACAACTACCTCGCCGCACGCCACGCCGGCGGCACCTACGTGCTGCGCATCGAGGACACCGATACGGCGCGCAGCACGGTGGACTTCGAGCGCGACATCATCGACAACCTGCACTGGCTCGGCATCAGCTGGGACGAGGGCCCGCAGGTTGCCGGAGGCGACGACCTCGGACCGTACGCGCCGTACCGCCAGAGCGGCAGGAGCGAGCTCTACGCGAGGGAGGCGGACCGGCTGCTCGACGCCGGATCGGCCTATCGGTGCTGGTGCTCCGCCGAGGAGCTGGAGGCCGTCCGCCGCCGTCAGCAGGCGGCGAAGGGGCCACCGCGCTACAACCGGCGCTGCCTGGAGCTGACCGATGCGGAGCGCGCCGCCTTGGAGGCCGAGGGTCGCCCGTCGGTCATTCGCTTCAGGGTCGAGCCGAATGTCGTTCGATTCGACGACCTTGTTCGAGGCGAGGTGGAGTTCGACAACGCGCTGCTCGGTGACTTCGTGATCGTCCGGAACGACGGCATGCCGCTCTACCACTTCGTGGTCGTGGTTGACGACGAGGCGATGGAGATCACCGACGTCATCCGCGGCGAGGACCACCTGTCGAACACGCCAAAGCACATCGCGCTGATCCGCGCCCTGGGCTACCGCCAGCCCCGCTTCGGACATATCCCGCTCATCCTCAACCCGGACCGCTCGAAGATGAGCAAGCGCAAGTCGCAGACGGCGATCACCGCGTATCGCGAGGAGGGCTATCTGCCCGAGGCGTTCGTCAACTTCCTCGCCTTCCTGGGTTGGTCGCCGGGCACCGAGGAGGAGATCTTCAGCCTCGACGAGCTGGCCGGCCGGTTCGAGCTCGGGAAGGTGCACCACGGCGGCGCTGTCTTCGACAGGGATCGCCTGGATCACCTCAACGGGGTCTACATCCGCGCCATGAGCGATGAGCAGCTGGCGCTGCGCGTGCGGCCCTGGGTACCTGGGGTGATCCGCGACGAAGATCTGCTGCACCTGATCCCGTTGATCAAGGAACGACTCGTGAAGCTCGGCGATGTTCCCGGTCTCATCGGCTTCATCTGGGAGCCGGACGAGGTGGTCGCCGGATGGTATGCGCGGGAGCAGCTCATCCCGAAGAAGGGCAGTCCCGAGGACGCTCGCGTCTCACTCGAGGACGCTCGCTCGGTGCTGGCGGAGCTCGATGAGCCCGACTTCAGTGCCGACGTGCTGGAGCAGCGATGTCGTGAGGCAGCCGATGCCGCCGGCGTGAAGGCGGGAGACTTCTTCTCACCCATCCGGGTCGCCGTGACCGGTCGCAGCGTCTCGCCGCCGCTCTTCGCCTCGCTCGAGATGCTCGGTCGCGATCGATCGCTGGCTCGGATCGAGCGTGCCATCGGAAAGCTCTCCGCGGTGCCGGCATGAGCGTCGACGAGCCGCGGCCCGGTGATCTGGCCCCCAATCTTGACGAGCTGGCCGACTCTGAGCTCGTCGTCCCGATCAGGTCGTCGACCGGCGACACGCCGAGTCCCGAACAGGTCGACACCGAGGCATTTCGTCACGCGACCGACGAGGCCGGTGAGCGGTTCATCGCCGCGTTCAGCTCTCCGTCGACGCTCGCCGAGTACGGTCCGCCAGGGAGCGATGCCATCATCCTCCCGGCACGCGACGTGTTCGAGCGGGCCGATAACGTCCAGCAACGGGTGGTGGTCGATCCCGGCGCGCCGACACAGGTCGAGATCGCCGTCGGCGTCCTGCCGTTCCTGGCGGCCGGCATCGATCCGAATCGGCCCGACGCTTTGCGCGCCCGCAGGCCCCTGGGCGATCCTCCCGTGCTCGAGGCTCCCGAACAGGTGCCCCAGCCGTTCGGTCGAGAGCTGCACGCCGCGCTCTCGGACCTGCCCCAGGTCGAGCGAACCTGGCTGCTCCACGCAGGGACTGCCTGGACGGCCGGGGTGCAGCTGCATCCCGATGCGCTGCTGGCCGACTTCGACGCGGTGCGCAACCGCCTTCACGCCGTGGCCACCGAGCATCTCGGGTCTCGGCGGCGGCTGGCGGTGACCGACCTGCGGGCGCCGACGCTGCGGGAGATGTACGACGCCACGGCGGCCCCGTTCTACGTCCGCCGCGAGGGGCGAAAGGGAGTCTTCTCCCGTCTCTTCGGCGGCTGACCCGCTGGCTACGGAACCAGCACGAGTCGACCTGCGACGTCGCCGGCTCGCAGTCGTGCGTGAGCAACCGCTGCATCCGCCAACGGAACGGCCTCGATCTCCCAGCGCAAGAGACCATCGTCGGCGAGCCGCACCACGTTGCGGAGGTCGTCGTGGGAGCCCCAGGCCACCGTCGTCAGCCATGTCTCGACCGGCAGGTCGTCGAAGCTGAACGGCACCGAGCCGCGGCCCTCGCCGACCAGGATGACCAGCCCGCCCCGAGCGACGACGGCGCCCGCCTGGGTGAGCGTTGCATCGGTCCCGACGAAGTCGAGGACCACGCCTGCCCGACCGCCGAGCGCGGCGATCACCGCGTCCGGCGCCGCATCCAGCATTGCCACATCGGCGCCCAGCGCGGTCGCTCGATGCCCGCGAGAAGCGGACAGCTCCTGCACCGCGATGATGAGCTCGGCACCTGCAGCCGGCAGCAGGCGCAGGAACTGAAGCGCGAACTGTCCGAGCCCTCCGGCACCGATGACCAGCACCCGCGCGCCGGTGACCAGCCAGCCTTCCGCTCGGCGGACAGCGCGGTAGGGCGTGACGCCGGCATCGGCCAGCGGTGCGGCCCGAACCGGATCCAGGTTGCCCAGCGGGACGAGGTGGCGCGCGTGGGGAA
>JBHENV010000099.1:0-4118 GCA_046261895.1 Candidatus Limnocylindria bacterium | reverse complement strand
GAGGACGTGGCGCGTCGTGCGTTTGCGGTGCTGCGCCCGGTCGAGGCCTGGCTGGCCGAGGATCGTGCCCGCTGCGCGATCGCCGTCGCCCACAATCACGTCAACCGTGTCTGGCTCTGCGCGCTGCTCGGATGGCCGATGCGTGAGTACCGCGAGCGTCTCTCGCAGGACCCCGGGGCATACAGCCTCGTCACCTTCGGCGGCGGTCCACCTGTCATTCGCCGCCTCAACGTTCCGGCCGGCTGACCTACGACGGCCACATCGGCCGGTCACCCTATAATCGGTCGTCCCACCCGGTCGAAGACTCAACCGTTCGCGAGGATTCATGTCCATCGAGCTCAGCCAGCAGCTCCAGCCTGTGATGCAGGCGAAGGTGACCCCGAAGCAGATCGCTGCGAACTACATCCTGCAGATGAGCTCCGTCGAACTCCAGGAGGCGATCGCCCAGGAGCTGGACGAGAACCCCGCGCTCGAGATGGAAGAGCTTCCGACCTGCGCCATCTGCGGACGGCCGGTGGCCGGCTACTACTGCACCGAATGCATGCCGCGCAAGGGCGAGGCCGATGGCGACGACAGCCGGCTGAGCACCGACGACCTGCCCGGCGATGGCGCGACCCGCCTCCGCGACGAGGACGACGAGTTCGACCCGATCGCGCGCGCGGAGGCCGATTTCACGCTCGAGGATCACCTCACCTGGAACCTGCACGCGTTGCTGCCGTCGCGCCTGCATCGGGTCGCCGGTCACGTGATCGGCGCGCTCGATTCGAACGGATTCCTGACCGAGACCGATGCGGAGATCGCGGCTGCCACCGGGGTGACCACGGAGGATGTCGCGCTGGTGCTGGCGGCGATGCAGGGCCTCGAGCCCATCGGCATCGGCTCCCGATCGATCACCGAGTCGCTGCTCGCCCAGATCGAGTATCTCCGTGAGCAGAGCGAGGTGGAGGTGCCTCCGCACGCCGAGGAGGTGATCGGCGGACACCTCGCGGACCTTGGCGAGCGGCGCTTCAGAGAGGTGGCGGCTGCCGTCGGCGCTACCCAGCGCGAGGTTGTGAACGTCTGGGAGTTCGTCAAGGGCAACCTCAACCCGTACCCGACCGCCGCCTTCACCGCCGCGGTCAGCCCCGATGCGTCACGCCCGATCATTCGGCCCGACGTCCTCATTCGCCGATCCGAGGGCGAGCTGACGGTCGAGGTCGTGGAGTCTCGCCGCTTCAGCCTGCACGTCGCGCCCCTCTACTCGAGCCTTTCCTCGAAGCTGCGCAGCGCCGAGACGACCGAGGATGAGAAGCAGCACGTTCGGCAGTACGTCGGCCGCGCGAAGTTCTTCATCGACAACATCAATCGTCGGCGGGCCACGATCCAGCGCATCGCGGAGTGCCTGGTCGAGCGGCAGCGGGACTACCTCGTCCACGGCGTGCAGCACCTCGTGCCGCTGACACGCGCGGAGGTCGGGGAGCTTATCGGCATGCACGAATCCACCGTGAGCCGAGCCACCGCCGAGAAATACGTGATGCTCCCGAAGGGAGAGGTGGTGCCCTTCAGCCACTTCTTCACCGCCTCGCTCGGCATCAAGGACCAGATCAAGCGGATGATCGAGGCCGAGGACACCCGGCATCCGTACTCCGATCAGGAGATTGCCGACGCCCTCGCCGAGGAGGGCATCGCCCTCGCCCGGCGCACCGTCGCCAAGTACCGCGACGAGCTCCAGATCCTCCCCGCGCGCCTGCGGCATCGCTGACCGGCACGGGACACGCAGCGCCATGCGCGCCGTCGTCCTGCGCAGCCTGGCGGTCGTCGGCATCGGGGCGATCCTCCTCGCCGGCCTCCTCTACCTTGCCAGTACGGTCGACGGGCGGCCGCCGTCCGTCGTCGGCATCGCGCTGACCCAGCCGCTTCCCGACGAGGCAACGCGTGGCCTGCCGACCACCAGCGTGGAGGTCACGTTCGGCGAGCCGGTCGAGCAGTCGACTGCCGCCAACGCATTCTCGGTGCAGCCCGCGGTGGAGGGCAGCGTCAGCTGGACCGGCAGCGTCATGATCTTCACGCCCGACGAGCCGCTGGCGCTGGAGAGCGACTACACCGTCTCGATCGCCCCCAGCGTCGAGGACCTGGCGGGCAACCGGATGACCGATTCGCCGCCGGCGTTCAGCTTCGAAACGACCGGTTCACCGGAGCTTCTGGAGGCGACGCCCGTTGACGGAGCCATCGAGGTGGCACTCGATGCTCCCATCTCCCTGCGCTTCTCGACGCTCATGGACACGGCGTCGGTCGAGGCGGCACTGCAACTGCGACCCGCCTTCGCGCACGAGACCCGCTGGAGCGGTCAGCTGCTCGAGATCGTGCCGATCGATCCATTGCGTGCCGACACTCACTACCGGGTCGACATCGGGCATGACGCCTCCGACGTGTCGGGGGTCGAGCTCCGGAGTCCGGTCGAGCTCGAGTTCCGGACCGTCGAACCGGGGCTCCACCTGTCCCTGGTCGTGCCCTCCGACAGGACCGACGGGATCGCTCCGACGTCGCCGATCGCTGCCTTCTTCGACCAGCCGATCGACCCGGAGTCGGTTTCCGACGAGCTGTTCACGGTCACTCCGGAGGTGGCGGGCTCGATCCAGCTGGTCGATGAGCTCGGCAATGCGCCGGCAGAGCCCGAGGATGGGCGGGTGCTGCACTTCACGCCGTCCGGCCCGCTTCCGCCGAACACGACCTTCGAGGTGCTGCTCGCGCCCGACGTCCAAGGCCTCGACGGGGGTGGGTTGGCCGAGCCGATCTCGTGGTCCTTCACGACCGGCGCGCCGCCCTCGACGCTCTCCAACCAGATCACCTTCCTTTCCGACCGTGCCGGCATCGCGAACCTGTGGGCCATGAACCCGGACGGCACGGCGGCGCACCAGCTCTCCACCGAGCTGACGCCGATCCTCGACTACGCCGTGTCGCCGAATGGCAGCTCGTTCGTGGTCGGTGACGGTCGTCGCCTGATCATGGCGGGAGCCGATGGGACCGACGCACGGGCGCTCACCGAGGACGGCGTCATCGAATTCGACCCGAGCTACGGTCCGAACGGCCAGCGCCTTGCGTTCGCGCGCGCCGACGCCGAGACCGGTCGCGGCCTGGGCATCTGGGAACGCCAGATTCCGGGCGGCACGGTGACTCGCATCGAGCTGCCTCCCGATGCGGGGGTGACGCCCAGCGCCACCGAATCCTCAGAGACCGGCCAGCCCGATGACCGGCTGCGTGCCCCGCGCTACGCTCCTGACGGCGAGGCGATCGCCTTCGTTGACTCGACCGGCTCGGTCGCGATTCTCGACCTGGTAACCGAAGCCGTCACCCGGATCCGATTCGAGGCGCAGGCCGCGCCGGTCTGGCTGCCTGACGGGTCGGCGTTCCTGCTGACCGGCCGTGCATCCGATCGAACGCGAGACGCGCGCGAGCTCGACGTGCCCGTCGAACCGCTGGAGCCCGGCCCCGGGAGTACGGTCGCCGTGGTCGAGCGCGAGAGCACAATCGCCGAGGAGAGCGCCTTCGGCGACGGAGCATCGGTCGCGGCGGTCGCCGCAGACGGCCGAATCGCGTACCTGCGGGGCGACGGGTCCCTGCACCTGACCGACGATGCGAGCCGGGCGGGGAGCATGCCATCGAGCGTGTCCGGCGAGCGGATCGGCGCCGTGGCCTTCGCCCCCGGCGAGGACGCGATGGTCATCGTCGTCCTCGGTGCGGACGGGGGAGCGGAGACTGGCCAGGGGAGCATCGAGCGCCTCGAGCTGGGGGGCGAGGGCCGCGACGTCCTGGCCAACGATGGCCGGCGTCCACGCTGGTTGCCGTGACCTGATCGGTCGTTCGCGGCCGTGCTAGAATCCGCCCGCCATCGCTGGCGGGAACGTGACCTGTTCCTCCCGCCGGCGTTTCGTGTGCGTCAACCAACGGTCGTGAGCGAGCCCAATGGAGCGTGGCCGCCGGGCCGCACTCGGAGGATCCATGGAGTTCCAGCCCATCTTGTGGGTGATCCCGATCGCCGGTATCGTCGCGATCGCGTTCGCCATCTATCTCGCCTGGGACGTCCTGCGGGCCGACACCGGCACGCAGGCGATGCAGGAGATCGCGGGGACGATCTTCGA
>JBHENV010000098.1:0-14727 GCA_046261895.1 Candidatus Limnocylindria bacterium | reverse complement strand
ACGGCGGGCGTCTACGTCATCGCCGCCGGCAGCATCTTCTTCATGGCCGGCGCGAACCTGCTCTACATCGGCGCCATCAGCGCGGCGGTCCTCGGCGCGGCCTGGTGGATGATCAGCAATACGAGCTATCAGCTCGAGCGGGTGCAGACCTTCCTGGATCCGTTCCGCGACCCGCTCGGCGCCGGCTACAACGCGGTCCAGTCACTGTTCGCCCTTGCCCTGGGCGGGGTCACGGGTCTCGGGCTGGGCGAGAGCAGGCAGAAGTTCCTCTACCTCCCGGCGCCATCGACCGACTTCATCTTCGCCATCATCGGCGAGGAATGGGGCCTGGTCGGGACGCTCACCATCGTCGCGCTGTTCGTCGTTGTCGCCTACCAGGGCTATCGGATCGCCATCAACGCCCCCGACACCTTCTCCGGGCTGCTCGCCTGTGGCATCACCTCCTGGCTGGTGGCGCAGGCGCTCATCAACATGATGGTGGTCACCGCGCTGCTGCCGGTGACCGGCATTCCGCTTCCGTTCATCAGCGCCGGCGGGTCGGCGTTGACCATCAATCTCGCGGCGGTCGGCATCCTGCTATCGATCAGCCGCGAGACGTCCCAGACAGGATCATTGCGAGATGCGGTATTCGGTATCGGGCGGCGGGACCGGCGGGCACATCTACCCCGCGCTGGCCGTCGCGCGGGCACTGCGCGACGCACGGCCCGGCGTTGAGCTCGATTACATCGGCGGTGTCCGTGGCTTCGAGCGCCGGCTCGTGGCCAATGATCCGCTGCGTGCCCAGCTTCGCTATCACCGGCTCGTCGTCCGCTCGCTGCGTTCCTCCGGTCTCTCGGTCCATACCGTCCTCGACCCCGCGCGGCTGGCTGCATCGGTGCCGCAGGCGTGGTGGATGCTCGGCCGCCTGGGCCCCGCGGCTCTCTTCACGACGGGTGGCTACCTCGCGCTGCCGCTCGTCCTCGCCGCGCGGGCGCGCGGGATCCCGACCCTGGTGTGGGAGGGCAACGTGCAGCCCGGGCGTGCCACCCGTGCCATCGGCCGCTTCGCCACCCGGGTCGCGGTCAGCTTCCCGCCCACGCTGGATGCCTTTCCGGGCAACAGCTTCGTGTCCGGCACGCCGATCCGCTCCTTCGAGGGAATCGACCGCGAGGCGGCTCGGCATGGGCTCGGGCTCGACCGTGATGACCGGCTCATGCTCGTCTTCGGCGGCTCCCAGGCCGTGGCGCGCATGAACGCCGCCGTCGTGCAGGCGTTGCCGCGTCTCCTCGTCGCCTGGCACGTACTGCATCTCGCCGGCGACGAGGGCATGGCCGATGCCGGCGCCGCGCGCCAGGCACTGCCCCACGCGCTCAGAGCGCGGTACACCGCCGAGCCGTTCCTGACCGACCGCATGGCCGATGCGCTCGTCGCCGCCGACCTCGTGGTCGGGCGCGCCGGCTCGTCGACCTGCGCCGAGCTGGCCGCGGCCGGCGTTCCGTCGATCCTCGTCCCGTACCCGTTCGCCGGCGCCCACCAGCGATACAACGCCGCATATCTTGCCGACCAGGGTGCCGCGGTCAATCTCCCGGACAAAGCGCTGACGGCGGACCGTCTCGTCGCCGAGGCGAGCGCCCTGCGCGACGACGATCGGCGCCTGGCGATGGCCGACGCAGCCCGGCGTCTGGGGCTGCCGCACGCCGCTCGAGCGCTCGCCGACGAGCTGATCGCGCTCGCGGAGGGCGGGCCGCTGCCCTCGGAGGCGGCGTAGTGTCGGCCCACACCCCCGAGCGCCAGCACGCCGACCAAGTTGCCTTCCTTGACGATCTGGCGGCGGAGCGTGGGCTCATGCTCGAGCGCGATGTGCGGATCGGTCCGCTCACGACCCTGCGGGTCGGCGGAGCCGCGGAACGGATGCTCACGGTCGAGTCGACGAACCAGCTCGTCTCCGGGCTCCGCCTCGCTCGCGACGCCGGGGTCTCCGGCGGCGTGCTCGGGAAGGGAAGCGACCTCGTCGTGGCCGATCGGGGCATCGCCGGCCTCGTCATTCGCAATCGAGCGGACGCCATCGAGATCGAAGGGACGTCGGTCCGCGCTGAATCCGGGTTGGCGATGGCCGCCCTCGTGAAGCGATGCACCGCGTCGGGCCTGGCAGGCATCGAGTTTGGCATCAGCATCCCGGGCACGGTCGGCGGCGCGGTGTGGGCCAATGCCGGCGCGCACGGCGGCGACATGGCGCAGGTCGTCCGTCGGGTGACGGCCTGGTCGTCCGAGGGCGACGAGATCCGGGAGCTTCGCGCCGGCGATTGCTCGTTCGCCTATCGCGAGTCGCGGTTCAAGACGACCGGCGAGGTCGTGCTCGTGGTCGAGCTCGCGCTGCGGACCGATGAACCGGGGTTGATCGGCGAACGTGTCGATACGTTCCAGGCTCACCGCCGGGCGACGCAGCCGCTCAAGGACCAGAACGCCGGCAGCGTGTTTCGCAACCCGCCGGGCGACCATGCCGGGCGCCTGATCGACGCGGCGGGGCTGAAGGGCTTCCGCCTGGGCACCGCAGAGGTCAGCACGCTGCATGCGAACTTCATCGTGGCCGATCGGGGTGGCTCGGCAGCGGATGTCCGCGCCGTGGGTGATCACGTGCGCTCGGTGGTGGCCGAACGGTTCGGAGTGGAGCTGCAGTACGAGATCGAATTCGTCGGCGATTGGCCTGAAGGCCTGCGGCCGATGCCCGAACCGCTGGCGGGCGTGCTGTGAGCCGCCAGAGAGTGGGCATCTTCGCCGGCGGCCGATCGGCGGAGCACGAGGTGAGCATCGCCTCGGCCGAGGCCGTGCTTCGCGCGATCGACCGCGATCGGTACGAGCCCTTCCTGGTCTACATCGACCGTGGCGGGCGCTGGCGTCTGCCGAGCGGCCCGGCGCCGGAGCTCGGGTCGGCGTCGCTGGCGGGCATCCTCGGTGCCATGACCCCGACCGAGGAGGTGGCCCACCTGCGCGGCGGGGAGAGCGTGCGGGTTCCTGCCACCACCGACTCGGAGGGGGTGGCGCCACGTGTCGCGGTCCGTTCGCTGGCTGACGCGATCGACGTCGCCTTTCTCGTCGTCCACGGGCCGTTCGGCGAGGACGGCACCCTCCAGGGCTTCCTCGAGCTGGCCGGGATCCCGTACGTCGGTGCCGGGGTGCTTGCCAGCGCGGTCGCGATGGACAAGGTCGTCTTCAAGGACCTCATGCGCGGGCACGGGCTGCCGGTCATCGACTCCGTCTGGTTCCGGCGTCGTGCCTGGGAGGTCGAGCCGGCTCACACGGTGCGCGAGGTGGCCGAGGTGATCGGCGACCGAAGCGTCGTCAAGCCGGCGCGCCTTGGAAGCAGCGTGGGCATGACCCTCGTCCACGATCTCGATGAGCTGCCCGCCGCGCTGGACGAGGCCTTCCGCTACGACACGAAGGCGATCGTAGAGCGCTACGTCGAGGGGGCGCGCGAGCTCGAGTGTGGCGTGCTCGGCAATGAGGACCCGATCGTCTTCGAGCCGGGGGAGGTGCGCTCGACGCACGAGTTCTACGACTACGAGGCGAAGTACGTCGAGGGGCTCGCCATCGTGGAGCCGCGGGCGAACGTCGAGGCCGATCTGGCCGCCCGCCTCAAGGAGCTCTCGCTGGCCGCATACCGTGCCGTCGACTGCGCCGGCTTCGCACGCGTCGACTTCCTCGTCAACGCGGACGAGCCGTATATCAGCGAGATGAACACCCTGCCGGGATTCACCACCACCAGCATGTTCCCGAAGCAGGCGGAGCTCGCCGGGCTGCGCTTCGACGAGCTGATCGCGCGGCTCATCGAGCTCGCGCTGGAGCGGGACCGATGAAGCTCAAGTCGCAGACCAGGCCGCAGCCCAGCCGCGCGCCGCGCACGCCGCGCGGTGCAGCGGCCAAGCAGAACGGTGCGAAGCCGCGCGGCCGTGGAGCCCGACGTACCGGCGTTCCCCTGCGGCGACGCATCGGCGCGCATCTTCCATCGATTCGGCGGGTCCTCGCCGGGCTCGGCGCCGCGGCCGCGGCTGCCGCGCTGGTGGCGCTGCTGAGCGGCCCATGGCTGCGAGTCACCGACGTGACCTGGGCCGGGGAGCAGTTCACCGGCGAGCGTGAGCTGCGGCGGCTGCTCGATCGCCAGCGAGGGACGAGCGTGCTGGCCGTCGACACCCGTGCGCTCGGCGAGCTGCTCGAGCGGCTGCCGGCCGTGGCCAGCGCGACGGTGCGTGCCTCGATGCCCGGACGCGTGGACGTGACGATCGTCGAGCGTGAGGCGGCGTTCGTCTGGGAGACCTCGACGGCACGGCTGCTCGGCGCGGCGGACGGCACCCTCTTCGCGGCGCTGCCACCGGATGCCGATCTGGGTCCGGAGCTCGCGCCGCTGCCCCACGTCAGCGACGAGCGCGACATGTCGCGCCTGATGGCCGCGGGCGACCGGATCTCCGACGGGCTCATACGCTCGGCGCTCCACCTCGCGAGCCTGGACCCGGCGGCGCTCGGTTCCGATGCGGAGACGCTCAGGGTCCGAATCGACGACGAATTCGGATTCGGCCTGGTGGCGGCGGTGCCGGGTTGGGAGCTGGCGCTCGGCGTCTACGGCATGGACCCCAACCAGTCCGCGGCCGAAGCGACCGCGCGCCTCGAGCGCCAGGTCACCGCCGTCCGCACGCTCTTCGCCGGCCGCCCCGAGGCGGAGATCAGCTGGGTGGATGCTCGCAACCCGGGAAAGGTATATTTCCGTGCCAAGGGGTGACGTGTTGGCCGGGACGCGACGCCTCGCTCGTCGAGATGCTCGCTTCGGTACCAACCCACATGTGGCTTCCCCTCGTCGGCCTTGCGCTCGGAATCGTGCTGGGGCTCGTGCTCAACGTCACCGTGAGCCCGGACCTGGCGCGGTACTCGGCGGTGGCCATCCTGGCCGGGCTCGACTCCGTGCTGGGCGCCATTCGGGCGGAGCTGGATGCCCATTACGACAATCGGATCTTCCTCTCCGGCTTCATCACCAACGCCCTGGTGGCGGTGGCGCTGACCTTCGTCGGCGATCGGCTCGGGATCGACCTCTACCTGGTCGCCCTCTTCGCCTTCGGGCTGCGCATCTTCCAGAACGTGGCTCTGATCCGGCGCCACTTCCTGTAGGCTCGGACGGAACCGATGGCGCGCCGCGGCGCGCCGCCAGCAGGAGGTAGCTTGGAACGCGAAGCAGTCCTCGTCGCCATCGACGCGGGGACCACGAAGGTCACGACCCTCATCGGGGAGGTGGGCCGCTCCGGTGACGTCAACGTCATCGGCTATGGCATCGCGCCCTCGATCGGCATGAAGAAGGGGATGGTCGCCAACATCGACCAGACCGTGAACTCGATCGCTTCGAGCGTGGAGAAGGCCGAGCGCCTCTCCGGTTACAAGATCAGCTCCGCGTTCGTCGCGGTCGGCGGGTCGCACATCTCGAGCCAGAACTCGCGCGGCGTCGTGGCGGTCTCCGGCCACAAGCGCGAGGTGAGTCGGGAGGACGTGGCGCGGGCAACCGAGGCGGCCAAGGCGGTGCAGGTCCCCTCCAACCGCGAGATGCTGCACGTCGTTCCACGTGGCTACATCGTCGACGGACAGGAGGGGATCAAGGACCCGCTCGGCATGAGCGCGGTGCGGCTGGAGGTCGAGACCCACATCGTGGCCGGTGCGGCGACATCGGTCCAGAACCTGAGCAAGTGCGTGATCACCTCTGGCGTCCAGATCGACGAGATGGTGATCAGCTCACTGGCGGCGGCAGAAGCGACCCTGACCGACACCGAGAAGGAGCTAGGCGTGCTCGTCGCCGATATCGGCGGTGGCACGACCGACATCGCGATCTTCGTCGACGGCGCGGTCTACCACACCGCGGTCCTGCCCTGGGGCGGCATCAATGTCACCAACGACGTCGCGATCGGCCTGCGCACCTCGCTCAACCTGGCCGAGGAGATCAAGATCAAGCACGGCAGCGCCAACCTGACCGAGGTCGAGCCGGAGGAGCTGCTCAACGTCGCAGTCCTCGGCGAGTCCGGGGGTCAGACGATCCAGCGGCGCAGGCTGTCCGAGATCATCGAGGCGCGCATGGAGGAGATCTACGGCTTCATCCGCGAAGAGGTCAAGCGCTCCGGCCACGCGGCGATGCTGCCGGCGGGGGCCGTCCTGACCGGCGGTGGCGCTCGCCTCGGTGGTGCCGAGGCGCTCGCCCGCGACAAGCTGGAGATGCCGGTCCGCATCGGCGCTCCGCAGGGCGTCGGGGGGCTCATGGACCAGATCGGCAACCCTGCGTTCAGCACGCCGATCGGCCTGCTCCTGTGGGGCGCGAACCACGTCGGCGAGGAGCCGATCGGCTACGGGGAAAGCGGCAACGGGGTGAACCCGCTCTCCCGCATCGGCGAGTGGATCAGGAACCTGTTCCCCGGGTAAGGTCGCGTTTCGCCGATCAGCCGCGGTCGCCGGCCATGTCAGATATTCAGCGCCTGCCTGATAGAGGCTCCAGCACGTCAGTGGGGGTCAAGTATTCGCGGTGTGACTCATTGACAGCCAATCGGGGCCGGCAACGTCGAAGCAGTCTCAAACCACCCTCGGGCCGCGATCGGGGGGCCGTCGGACCGACCAACTCAGGTCCCACCAGTCACGCCGCGAATACGTGTCCGAGTCTCAGGAGCCAGCGAGCTCGGGCCGATCATCGTTGGATCGTGGACAGAAGGCGCGGTCGTCCACGACGACGTCCGCATGTGTGGATAACTCGGGTGTGCAATGTGGAGAAAGTGCCGACGCGGGTCGAGCCCGATCGCTAGAATCGGTCAAACCCGTCGAAGCCCTCGGGTTGACGAGCTCCAGCCACACACTGCCGTGCAGAGGAACCCGACATGCCGCTCCGATCGGACTCCGAGAACTTCGCCCTCATCAAGGTCATCGGCGTCGGAGGTGGTGGCAGCAATGCCGTCAACCGGATGATCCGCGCCGAGATGATGGGCGTCGAGTTCATCAGCGTGAACACCGATGCCCAGGCGCTCCTCCAGAGCGATGCGCCGCACAAGATCCGCATCGGCGACAAGATGACCCGCGGCCTCGGCGCCGGCGCAGACCCGGGCGTTGGGCAGCGCGCCGCCGAGGAGGACTCGGAGAAGATCTACGAGGCCCTCAAGGACGCCGACATGATCTTCATCACCGCCGGCATGGGAGGCGGCACCGGCTCGGGGGCGGCTCCCGTCATTGCCGAGATCGCCAAGGACCTTGGGGCCCTGACCGTCGGCGTCGTGACCAAGCCGTTCAGCTTCGAGGGAATGCGCCGCAAGCTGGTGGCGGAGCAGTACACAGAGCTTCTCAAGGAGAAGGTCGACACCCTCATCACCATCCCGAACGACCGCCTGCGCGAGGTCGTCGACAAGAAGACCAGCATCGTCGATGCATTCCGCGTGGTCGACGACGTCCTGCGCCAGGGCGTGCAGGGCATCAGCGACCTGATCACCGTACCGGGCCTCATCAACCTCGACTTCGCCGACGTGAAGACGATCATGCGCGAGGCGGGCAGCTCGATGATGGGCATCGGGACGGGCACAGGCGACAACCGCGCCGTCGATGCCGCCAGGGCAGCCGTCATGAGCCCGTTGCTCGAGGTCAACATCACCGGCGCGCGCGGCATCCTGTTCAACGTCACCGGCGGCAGCGATCTCGGCCTGTTCGAGGTCAACGAGGCCGCCGAGGTGATCAAGGAGGCCGCCGATCCGGAGGCGAACATCATCTTCGGCACGGTGATCGACGATCGGATGCGCGACGAGGTGAAGGTCACCGTCATCGCCACCGGCTTCGACTCCAGCAAGAAGCCGAAGCAGCAGAACAAGTATGGGGCGGAGGCCGCCAGCGGGGTGGAGCAGAGCCTCGACGACCGCAGCCGCGAGATCCTGGCCGAGATCGAGCGGGATCGGGAGCAGCGTCAGAACCTCGAGGACCAGATGGGCACCGAGTCGCCGTTCGCTCGACCGAGTGAGCGTGCGGCGACCGAGGTTCGGCCGTCGGAGCGACAGCCGGTTCCCGTCCGCCCGGCCAGTCTCGAGCGACCCTCGTACGGCGAGACCGATCTCGACATCCCCAGCTTCCTGCGCCGCAAGAACGACTGAAGTGAAGCGGGCACCTCCGCCCGCTCGCCCCGCGTCGCCCCGGCCTCGGCCCGGGCGGCGTCGCGCTCGGCCGGCTGCCTCTGCCGTCCAATGTGCGCGTCCGCGCACAATGTTCAAGTCGAGCGACGTGTTCTGGAAGAATGTGCAGCTGCGCGATCATTACGCGGCGAACGCGGCCCGCGAGGCGTGGCGCTGAGCATGGAGCGTTGGACGTTTCTCAAGCCGCAGGGGTGAGCGTAGATGCCGCTCGAGATCGTGGGCGCCGAACCGCCGAGCACCGAGCGGATTCGAAAGCGGCATGAGCGCGTGCTCAACCGGCTCCGTTCCATCGCCGAGGCCAACGGGCACGATCCCGAGCGGCTGCGTATCGTGGCGGTCACCAAGACCTGGCCCGCCGAGGTTGCCGGAGCAGCCCTCGAGGCAGGCCTGACGCTCCTCGGTGAGAGCCGCGTCCAGGAGGCCGAGCCGAAGATCGCGGCGCTGCCCGACGCGGAGTGGCACTTCGTCGGCAGGCTCCAGTCCAACAAGGTCCGGCGGGCGCTGCGCGCGTTCTCGGTCATCCACTCGGTCGACTCGGTTGAGCTGCTGCGACGCATCGGCGACGTGGCGGGCGAGGAGAGCCGAAGCCCCCGCGTCCTGGTCCAGGTCAACGTCACCGGCGAGGAGGCAAAGGCCGGGGTGGCTCCCGAGGTGCTGCTCCGAGATGTCCTGCCCACGGACGCACTCGTCGGGCTCATGACGATTGCGCCGATGGGTGCGTCGATCCAGGAAGCGCGTGCCACCTTCGCCCGACTGCGCGACCTGCGTGATCGCCTCCAGGATGCGACCGGCATCGGTCTGCCGGAGCTCTCGATGGGCATGAGCGCCGATGCCGAGGCTGCCGCCGCCGAGGGCGCAACGCTGGTCCGGATCGGGACGGCGCTGTTCGGGCCGCGCGGCTAGACGCTGCTATTCTCCGACGATGATGGTGTTCGTGAACTTCATCCAGCTGCTGGCGTTCGTCTTCTGGTTCCTGCTCATCGCGCGCGTGGTGCTCAGCTGGACGAGTCCCGGTGGGGGCGGGGGACTGGTGGCCTTCGTGTATCAGGCCACGGAGCCGATCCTGGCGCCGATTCGACGTGTCCTGCCCCCGGCCGGTGGGATGGATTGGTCCCCGCTGGTCGCGATGCTCATCCTCGGCGTCATCCTCCGCCTCGTCACCGGCGTTGCCAGGCAGATCTAGCCACCTGTCTGCGGTGCCGTCGGATTGATGGGCCGCGAGGCCGGCGGCTATACTGCGACCCCCGCGATGGGCGATTGGCTCAGTCGGTTAGAGCGCACGGTTCACATCCGTGAGGTCACTGGTTCGAATCCAGTATCGCCCACCACCATTCCGCCCCCTCACGTGCCGTGACACCGATGCGGATCGTGCTGACCGCGGAGTCGTACCTGCCCTACCTGTCGGGCGTGACGGTGTCGATCGATGCCCTGGCCCGCGGTCTGGGCGCCAGGAACCACGAGGTTCTGGTCGTCGCCCCGCGTCCGCCCCGCGGCGCGACGGTCGAGCCCATCGGATCTCCCGGCCCGTCCCCGGCTCACGCGTGGCTGCCGTCCTACGAGCCGGCCGCCCTGGCGCCGCGCGGCTATCGGATGCCATGGCCGACGCCATGGCCGACTGCCTTACGCGAAGCGCGCCGCTTCCGTCCCGACGTCGTCCACGCCCACTCCCCGTTCGTGACCGGGATGCTCGGGCGCGGGCTGGCGCGTTCCGTGGGTGCGCCGCTCGTCTTCACCCACCACACGCGGTTCGCCGACTACGCGCACTACCTCGGCCCCCTTGCCCGGCCGGGAAAGCACCTGACCGAGGCGTACCTCCGCGGCTTCTGGCGCGGCTGCGCGGCCATCGTGGCTCCCTCCGGCGACCTCGCCGATGCGATTCGAGCACGCATCGGTGCTGATCGCGCCCCGACGGTGCACGTGATCCCGACCGGGATCGACGTTGCCGGCATTCGGGCGCTGACCGCGGTCGATCCGCGTGGTCCGGCCGGCTGGCCACCCGACGCGGTGGTGGTCGCGTCGCTCGGCAGGCTGGCGCCCGAAAAATCGCCGCATCTCCTGTTCGATGCAGCCGCCACCGCCGCGAGGAGCGTCCCGCAGATTCGGCTGCTGGTGGTCGGTGGCGGGTCGTCGGAATCGCTCCTGCACAGGCGCTCGACGATGCCCGATCTGGCCGGTCGCGTTCATCTGACCGGTCCGCTGCCGCGGCCGGAGGCGCTCGCCCGCGTCGCCGGCGCCGATCTCTTCCTCTTCACGTCGCAGACCGAGACGCAGGGCCTCGTGCTGGCCGAAGCCCTCAGCGCAGGGCTGCCGGCGATCGCCGTGGACGGTCCCGGCGTGCGGGATTCGGTCCGCGACGGAGTCGACGGGGTCGTCGTCGAGTCGGCGCCGGCCAGCACCCTTGTCGAGCGCCTGGCGGACGCGGTCGCGACACTGGCGCGTGATGCAGCGCGCCGCTCGGCGATCGGCGAACGCGCCGCCGCGGACGCCGGTCGCTTCTCGGTGGAGCGCCGTGTCGCCGAGGTGGAGGCGCTCTATCGATCGTTGATCGCATGAACGGATCATGCTTGCGCCGGGGTCAGGGGGGCGTACAATGCCGGCCATGCGAGTGAGTCTGGTGGCACGGTTCGTCTCCCATCCCGCGATCGACTTCGGAGCGGGCCGGCGCTCGGCGCACCGGCCGCGGCTCGGGCTGGCCACGTCGCGAACCGTCTACCACCGTCCTCGCAGCGCCGTCACACCGATGGCGACCGTCCGCGCGTTGCGGTCCCAGACGAGCCGCTTCCGATTCCCGGCAGTCGGCCACGCGACGCGCCTCCCGGCGCGTGGACCGGCGCTCCCGTTCGGGGTGCCGCGCTCTCGCCGCTCCTAGCGGCGCCGGTGCCCGTTCTGCGGTCCGCTCGCGCCACATCGGCTGGCGGGGTGGTCCATCGGCGCGTCGAGGATCCCCACGAGATCGTCATCGTCCACCGGCGTGCACCGGTGCTCTGGGCTCTCCCCAAGGGAACGCCGGACTCCGGCGAGACGCTCGAGGAGACGGCGCTTCGCGAGACGCGCGAGGAGACCGGCCTGGAGGTCCAGATCGAGGCGCCGATCAGCTCGATTCACTACTTCTTCGTCCGTGGCTCGACCCGGTTCCACAAGACCGTGCACTTCTTCCTGATGCGCCCGGTCGGCGGGGGTCTCGAGCGTCATGACCAGGAGTTCGACGCCGTCCGCTGGGCGCCGGTCCCGGAGGCGCTCGCGCTGCTGACGCATGCCACGGAGCGATCGATCGTCGAGGCAGCGTTGCCCATCATCGAGCGCGTTGAGACCGCCGAGGCGACCGCATGAGCGAGGCGAGCGCGACCCACCTTCGTCGTACGCCGCTCCACGATCTGCACCGCGACCTCGGCGCGCGCCTGGTGCCGTTCGCCGGATACGAGATGCCGGTGCAGTACACCTCGATCATCGATGAGCATCGGACCGTGCGCTCCGCGGTTGGCCTCTTCGACCTGTCGCACATGGGCGAGCTGGAGGTGCACGGCGAGGAGGCGGTCGCGTTCCTGCGCCATGCCCTGGTCAGCGACCCCGGCGCGCTCGAGATCGGCCAGGCGCAGTATTCGATGGCCTGCGACGCCGACGGCGGGATCATCGACGACCTGATCGTCTATCGACGGCAGACCGAGCGCTTCCTCGTCGTCTGCAATGCCTCGAACCGGGCGGCGGTGGTCGAGCAGCTCACCAGGCTGTTGGCGACGGGCGACTTCGGCGCCTCGCTCGAGGACCGCAGCGACCGGACCGGCCTGGTGGCACCGCAGGGTCCGAACGCCGCCGCCCTGATCGGTGAGCTGACCGACCTGGACCTGGACGCCGTCGGCAACTACCGGTCGGCCCAGGGGGTCGTGGCCGGCGTCGAGTGCCTCGTGGCGCGCACCGGCTACACCGGCGAGGACGGCTTCGAGCTGTTCTGCGACGAGCGGCGCGCCCGCGAGCTGTGGGTGGCCCTCGCCGCGAGCGGTGAGCGGCACGGCCTGCGACCATGCGGGCTGGGCGCCCGCGACACGCTCCGGCTCGAGGCCGGCATGCCGCTCTACGGCAACGAGCTGGGGCGGGACACGAACCCGTTCGAGGTGAACCTCGGCAGGGTCGTCAAGCTCGAGAAGGGCGATTTCGTCGGCCGCGCGGCGCTCCAGGCGGTCCAGCAGGCTGGGCCGGCACGCAAGCTGATCGGCCTCCAGATGGTCGACAACGCCATTCCGCGCGCCGGCTACGAGGTGCGTTCCGAGGGGGAGGCCGTGGGTCACGTCACCAGCGGCACCCTGTCGCCGACGCTCGGCACCAGGATCGCCATGGCCCTGGTTCCGGCGGGGCTGTCCGGCGTCGGCAATTCGTTCGAGGTCGTGGTCCGCGAACGCCCGTATCGGTCCGAGCAGGTAAAGTTGCCCTTCTACAAGCGCCCACGCGACTGAGCGTGGCCACGGCCGCCCGTCCCCGAAGGAGGATCAGTCCGCCGATGTCCTACCCCGACGACCTGCGCTACTCGAAGGAGCACGAGTGGGTTCGCGTGGAGGGATCGCGCGCGACGATCGGGATCACCAGCTTCGCCGCCGACGAGCTTGGCGACGTCGTCTTCGTCGAGCTGCCGGAGGTCGGCGCGGCGCTGAGCCAGTTCGGCACGTTCGGCGTCGTCGAGAGCGTCAAGGCGGTGTCCGACCTGTATGCGCCGGTCTCCGGCGAGGTGGTCGAGGTCAACGAGGCGCTGCGGGAATCGCCCGAGCTGCTCAACGCCGATGCGTTCGGCGCGGGCTGGATCGCGAAGGTCGAGCTATCCGACACGGCCGAGCTGGACGGGCTGATGGACGCGGCAGCCTACGCGGACGAGACCGCCTGACGGCGGAGACCCGACGTTGAGCTACTCACCGCACACCGACGCCGATCGCGCCCGAATGCTCGACGCGGTCGGCGTGGCGTCGGTCGACGACCTGTTTGCCGACATCCCGTCCGCCGTGCGGGCGGGGGAGTGGGATGTGCCCCCGCCGCTGTCGGAGCAGGAGGTGCGCGCCGAGCTGGCGCGGCTCGCCGCGCGGAACCGGATCCCGACGGTCAGCTTCCTCGGCGCCGGCGCCTACCGCCACCTGATCCCGTCGGTCGTCGGCGAGGTGATCGGCCGCTCCGAGTTCGCGACCTCGTACACGCCCTACCAGCCGGAGGTGTCGCAGGGCACCCTCCAGAGCATCTACGAGTTCCAGTCGCTCATCTGTGAGCTGACCGACATGGAGGTCGCCACCGCCTCTCATTACGACGGCGCGACGGCGACCGCCGAGGCGGCGCTGATGGCATGCCGCGTGACCCGTCGCAGCCGCGTGGCGGTCTCGGCGGGCCTGAACCCGGACTACCGCCGCGTGCTCGCGACGTATTGCTCCGGCCCTGGCGTCGAGGTCGTCACCGTGCCGGTCGACCTGTCCGAGGGCGGTGACGGGACGACCGACCCTGCCGCCAGCGGGGCCCTCGACGAGGTCGCATGCCTGGTCGCGGCCCAGCCGAACTTCTACGGCCAGCTCGAGCCGATGCGGGAGCTCGCCGACGCCGCCCATGGCGAGGGCGCGCTCTTCGTGGCCGTGGTCGAGCCGACGTCGCTGGCCGTGCTCCAGGCGCCGGGCTCGTACGGCGCCGATATCGTGGCCGCCGAGGGGCAGCCGCTCGGCATCCCGGTCAGCTTCGGCGGTCCGTACGTCGGGCTCATGGCGGCGCGCATGGCATCGGTCCGCCAGATGCCGGGGCGCCTGGTCGGCGCCACCCGCGACGTGCAGGGGCGGAGGGGATACGTCCTCACCCTCCAGGCGCGTGAGCAGCACATCCGCCGCGAGAAGGCGGCCAGCAACATCTGCACCAACCAGGCGCTCATGGCGCTGGCCGCGACGGCCTACCTCACCGCTGTCGGCCCCAGCGGCCTGCGCGAGGTGGCCGAGCTGTCGATGGCCCAGGCACGCCACCTGGTGGGCGCGCTCGAGTCGGCCGGATTGGCCGAACGGCGCTTCGGCGGCGCGTATCTCAACGAGGTCGTCATGCGCGTGCCGGAAGCGGCGCGTCGACACGCGGCGCTCGCCGAGCAGGGTATCGTCGCCGGCCACCTGCTCGAGCGAGGCGAGGCGGAGCTCCGCGACACGCTCCTGCTGGCGGCCACCGAGCTCACGGCCGACGACGACATCGCGCGCCTGGTCGACGCCCTGCAGGCAACCCGATGAGCGTCGCCGAGGCTCCACCCTCCGACGCTTCGGGAAGGGGCGCCGCCTTCACCGGCGCCGCGGGCGGCGAAGAGGTGACGGTCGTCGAGCCGCTGATCTTCGAGCGGTCGCGCGCCGAGCGGCGGGCCGTGCGCTTTCCGGGGTCAACGGAGGCGGCTCGTCAGGCGGGCTCAAGCCAGCCCGGCGTGCCTGCCTCCCTCCTGCGGGATCGCGCGCCACGCCTGCCCGAGGTGAGCGAGCTGGAAATGTTGCGTCACTTCAACCGGCTCGCACAGCTGAACATGGCAATCGACCTGAACTTCTACCCGCTCGG
Organism: Candidatus Limnocylindria bacterium; assembly: GCA_046261895.1. GTDB lineage: Bacteria > Chloroflexota > Limnocylindria > QHBO01 > QHBO01 > JACDBZ01. The sequence continues at coordinate 31 of JBHENV010000098.1, read as the reverse complement.
CTCGTGCACCATGAAGTACAACCCCAAGGTC
>JBHENV010000097.1:0-9081 GCA_046261895.1 Candidatus Limnocylindria bacterium | reverse complement strand
CACAGGCCACCCGGGGGCTGAACCGAGTGTACAAGCGAACGACCCGACCGGACGATCCGGCCGGGTCGCTGCCACGGAGCGATACGAGGGGGCGAGGTCAGGCGCTGCGCCGCCACCGCTCGACTTCCCGCCGGCTGCGTTGCTCCTCGGCCCGCTGAAGGTTGACTCGTCGCCGGCGGGTCGTGGCGGGACGGGGTCGATGCCGCTTCTGATGATTGAGCTTGGCCATCGTCTCGGATACCCCACAGAAAGTTGCGCTGATCGTCTCTACGACGCGCGAAGCCGCCACAGAGTTGCACCGCACATGTTGACGCTCGCGCGTCCAGGTCCGATCGGCCCAAGGCGGCGTCCGTTGCCAGCCATCGCCGCTCAGCGGTTCTAGTTGACCGTGGACCGATGCCGGATGGACCCCAGGTGCTGATTGCGCCGTCAAGCGACGCAGATCCCGCCGGCGGAGGCTCCGCGAGGCCGAGCCGGTCACGGGCGCCACGCCGTTCACGACCCGGGCCTGGTTAGCGCCGCTGAACCGCCCGATGGCCGGCTCGGTGCGCGCCCTCGCGTTTTCTTGACAGCCGGGGATCGGCCAAATCTATACTCCGCTCCTTGCTGCAATGCGACAAGGTTACGAGTGCCCAGCGTATCCGAGGCTGACGTTCGACTCGACCGCGTCACGAAACGGTTCGGTGATTTCACCGCCGTCGACGACCTGTCGCTGGCCATCGAGCCCGGCCAGTTCTTCGCCCTGCTCGGACCATCCGGCTGCGGCAAGACGACGACGCTCCGGATGATCGGCGGCTTCGAGGAGGTGACGGCCGGCACGATCTACCTGGGCGGGACGGATGTGACCGACAGGCCGCCATTCAAGCGCAACGTCAACACGGTCTTCCAGAACTACGCTCTCTTTCCTCACCTCGACGTGTACGAGAACATCGCCTTCGGCCTGCGCAGGCGCCACGTTCCCGAGGGCGAGGTGCGCGGGCAGGTGCAGTTCATGCTGAACCTGGTCGACCTGCCGGGGTACGAGAAGCGCCGCCCCAACCAGCTCTCCGGTGGGCAGCAGCAGCGGGTGGCGCTCGCCCGGGCGCTGATCAACAACCCGCAGGTGCTCCTCCTCGACGAGCCGCTCGGCGCGCTCGACCTGAAGCTCCGCAAGCAGATGCAGCTCGAGCTGAAGCGGATCCAGACAGAGATCAGCATCACCTTCGTCTTCGTCACCCACGACCAGGAAGAGGCGATGACGATGGCCGATCAGATCGCCGTCATGCGCCACGGCAGGATCGAGCAGCTGGGCGCACCGGAGGAGCTGTACGAACGACCGAGCACGGACTTCGTTGCCGGGTTTCTTGGCGTGAGCAACCTGCTCGATGCCGAGGTCGCCGGGACGGACGGACGCTTCGCCGCGCTGCGGATGGCGGACGGCACCGTCCTTCGCGCGCCCTCGTCCGCGCTCAACGGCGACACGAAGGTGCGCCTCGGGGTGCGACCGGAGAAGTTGCGCGTCCTCGCGCTCGATGACGACACCGGCGCCGCCGTGGGAGACGACAACGCCATCGAGGGGACCGTGCTGGACGCCTCGTACATCGGCGTGAGCACCCAGTACACGGTGAAGACGGCCGACGGTCACAGGATGACCGTCTACGCACAGAACCTGGAGACGAGCGGCGCGAGCGAGGTCCTGGCCAGTGGTCAGCGTGTTCGGCTCACCTGGAAGCCGCAGCACACGTTCGTGATTGGTCCGGCTGCCGGACCGGCAGACCCGGAAGATCTCGATATGGAGGAGGTCGCGATTCATGGCTGAAGAGACGAAGATGGAGCTAGCAATCGCGCGGGCGTTCCGTCCGCGGCGGCGCATGTCGCGTCGCATGTTTCTGCGCCAGAGCGGACGAGGCGCGGTCATCGCCGGATCGGCTCTGACGCTGCCGGCCATCCTCGCCGCGTGCGGGATCGGGCCCGCGGGATCGGGGTCGGTAGGCGCGTCGGCCGGAAGCGCGGCGGCCCTGCCGTCCGCGCCGGCGGGAACGCTGGACTTTGCGAACTGGCCCGCCTACATCGACATCGATGAGGAGACCGGTGACTACCCGACGCTTGCGGCCTTCGAGGAGGCCGAGGGCATCGATGTCACCTACACCGAGGCCATCAACGACAACGAGGAGTTCTTCGGTCTCATCCAGCCGGACCTCGCCGCGGGCAATCCGCCGCAGTACGACCTCATCGTCATGACCGACTGGATGATCGAGAAGATGATCCGGCTCGGGTATCTCTCGGAGCTCGATCACTCGCGTCTCCCGAACTTCGATGCGAACGCGCTCGACCTCTACAAGGACCCGTGGTGGGACGCGGGCAACGCACACAGCCTGGCGTGGCAGTCCGGGATCACGGGCATCGGCTACAACCCCACCCTGACCGGGCGTGAGATCACGACCTTCGATGACCTGCTGGATCCTGAGTTCGCCGGGAGCGTGGGCATGTTCAGCGAGATGCGGGACACGATGTCACTCACGCTGCTCAGCCTGGGCATCAATCCCGAAGAGGCCACGGTCGAGCAGGCGGCACAGGCCAGGGACAAGCTCCTCACCCCGGCGCAGGCCGGCCAGTTCCGGAACTTCTACGGCAACGAGTACTACGACGAGCTGGCCAACGGCAACCTGGCGCTCACCATCGCCTGGTCCGGCGACGTCAGCCAGATGAAGCTCTACGACAACGCGGACGTCGAGTTCGTCATTCCGGAGAGCGGCGGGATGCTGTGGGTCGACAACATGGCAATCCCGAACGGTGCCGCGCATCCGCTCGATGCGCATCTGATGATGAACTTCTGGTACGACCTCGAGAATGCCGTGCCCCTGACGGAGTATGTCGGGTACTTCAGCCCGGTGACCGGCGTGGCCGATCGCGTCCTGGAAGACAAGGAAACGGCCGAGGCCGAAGGCGACACCGAGTGGGCGGCCGCACTGGAAGTGATTGCCGAGACTGCCACCCCTTCGGAGGAGGCGCTTGCCAACGTCCACAATTATCGGCGGCTGACGGAGGAAGAGGAGGCGGAATGGAACGACCTCTTCAACGAGGTCGTCGCCGGCTAGGGCCATGCCGCGACACTGGCGCTGGCTGACCCCCTACCTCTTCCTGATTCCGGGCGGGCTCTGGCTGCTCGCCTTCTTCGTGGTGCCGATGCTGGTCATGGCATCGGTCAGCCTGCAGGAGGGCTCGCTCGGGACGGGGTATGCGCTGACCTGGAACTTCGGGGTCTATCCCGAGATGATCCAGCAGTGGGCCCCGCAGTTCGCGCGCTCCCTCTGGTACGCGCTGGTGGTCACGGTGGTGACGCTGGCGATCGGATATCCGATGGCATACACCATTGCGTTTCGCGGCGGTCGCTTCAAGAGCATCCTGCTGCTCCTCGTCATCCTTCCGTTCTTCACCGCCTACATCATTCGGACCTTGTCCTGGAAGCTGATCCTGGCGGACAACGGCTTCCTGTTCGGCACCCTGAAGGATGGGGGGATCCTCGATGAGGGGTTCCGGATCATCGCCACCCCGCTCGCCGTGATCAGCGGCCTGACCTACAACTTCCTGCCCTTCATGGTGCTGCCGCTGTACGTCGCGCTCGAGAAGATCGACCCCAAGCTCGTCGAGGCAGCCACGGACCTGTACGCCAGCCGCGTCCAGGCCTTCCTGCGGGTGACGCTGCCGCTCAGCATGCCGGGCGTCTTCGCCGGGTCGCTGCTCACGTTCATCCCCTCCATCGGCGACTTCATCAACTCGGAGATCCTCGGTAGCCGGGCCACGACGATGATCGGCCAGATCATCCAGCGCCTCTTCCTGAACAACAACGCCTACCCCGAGGCGTCAGCCCTCGGATTCATGCTCATGGCGGCGGTCCTGGGGCTCGTGTTCGTCTACGCGCGCGTCGTCGGCGCCGACGCGCTGACCCGCTGATGGTAGCGCCGGCGCTCTCACTGGCGACCCCATTGCCGGACCGGCGCCCGACCGTGGGGACTCGGGCCTCGCGCCTGGTGCTACCGGTCTTCACCGGGTTCGCGGTGCTCTTCCTCTTCCTGCCGATCGCGGTGATGATCGGATTCAGCTTCAACGACCCCGCGGGGCGACAGAACATCACCTGGCAGGGGTTCACACTGGAGAACTACCTCACCGTCTGGGGCCGCCCCGACGTCACCGGACCGATGGTCACGAGCCTGACCGTCGCGGCGGCGGCGACGCTCGTGTCGACGATCCTCGGCACGCTCATCGGGATGGCGCTCACGCGGTACGACTTTCGTGGGCGGGATGGGCTCAATCTGCTCATCTTCATCCCGATGGCGACGCCGGAGATCATCCTGGGCGCGTCGTTGCTCAGCATGTTCGTGAGCCTCGATGTCCAGCGCGACATCGTGACGATCGTCATCGCCCACGTCATGTTCAACATCAGCTACGTGGTGGTTACCGTGCGGGCGCGGATCGCCGGCTTCAACCGTTCGCTCGAGGAGGCCGCCATGGACCTTGGCGCCAACGAGTGGGCGACGTTCCGGAAGGTGACCTTCCCGCTCATATTCCCCGGCATCCTGGCGGCGGCGCTCCTGGCCTTCGCCCTCTCGATCGATGACTACGTCATCACCTCGTTCGTCGCCGGGCGCGACATCACCTTCCCGCTCTGGGTCTTCGGCGTCAGCCGCCTCGGAGTGCCACCCGAGGTCAACGTGCTCGGCACTTTGATCTTCGTCGTGGCGCTCGCATTCATCGCCGTCCAGGTCTGGTCGCAACGTCGCGGGATCTCGGTCACGCCGGGCAGCGCGCGATGACCTACCTCATCGGCGAGGCGGCCCGACGGGTTGGGGTCTCCGCATCCGCTCTGCGGCTCTGGGAGCGTCAAGGGCTGGTCCAGCCGGTACGTCGAGGAAGGTACCGGCTCTACAGCGAGGCGGACGTCGAGCACCTGCGCAGCATCCGCAGGCTGCGGCAGGTGGATCGGCTCAACGCGCCCGGGATCCGCCGCGTCCTGCGTGACACCGTCGTCGCCGGCCCGCATGCCAAGTCACGCCTGGACGGGCGGCCGTTGCGGCGGCTGCGCCAGAGGCAGGGCCTGAGCCTGCGGGACGCCGGCAGGCTAAGCGGCCTGTCGGTGAGCTTCCTCTCCGCCCTCGAGCGTGGGGTCGGCGGGGCCAGCGTCGCGACGCTGCAACGGGTGACGGCGGCCTATGGCACGACGATGCTCGAGCTCTTCGGACCACTCGATGCGGGCGACCGGCTCGTCCGTGTCGGAGACCGCCCGGTGCTGGGTCTGGGCGACTCGATCCGCATCGAGCAGCTCGCCCGCGGCGCGCAGCAGCTCGAGCCGCAGCTCTTCGTCCTCTCCGACGGCGCCACCAGCGATGGCGCCTACGCGCACGCCGGGGAGGAGTTCATCTACCTGCTCTCCGGCGCACTGACCGTTTGGGTCGGCGACGACGAGACCTACCAACTCACGCGTGCGGGAGATGCGCTCAGCTTCCCATCCACCATGCCGCATCGCTGGCGCAACGACGCCCGCGGGGAGACTCAGCTGCTATGGATCAACACGCCACCGACCTTCTGACCGACTGGGACGCCATGCGCGGCGGGATCCCGCCGCTCTGGGCGCGCTACACCGACCTGGTCGTGGAGCGTGCCTCTGGCTCCTGGCTCGAGATGACCGGTGGATCCCGATACCTGGACTACACGTGTGGCATCGGCGTCACCAACACCGGACACGCACATCCGAGCGTGGTGGCCGCCATCGGCGCGCAGGCGGCGCGCGGCATCCACCTCCAGCAGAATATCGTCCACCACCAGCCCGGGCTCGAGCTGCATCGCCGGCTTCCCCAGCGCTTCCCCAACCCGCGAGCGGGCACCGAATACGGGCTCTTCCTCTCGAACTCCGGCGCCGAGGCGGTCGAGGCGGCCATGAAGCTCGCGAAGGTGGCGACGCGCCGCTCGGCCTTCATCGCGTTTCGTGGCGGATTCCACGGCCGGACCCACGCCGCCATGGCGCTGACCAGCTCGAGCGTCAAGTACCGCGCCCATTTCGACCCGCTCGTCGCCGGTGTCCACTTTGCGCCATACCCGTATCCGCTTCGAATGGGCGGTGAGGTGGCCGCGCTGAACGCCACCATGACGGCCATCGAGGAGTTGTTCGCCGGCGTGGTGGCGCCTGACGATGTGGCGGCCTTCGTGGTCGAGCCGATCCTGGGCGAGGGCGGCTACGTCGTTCCACCCGGTGGCTTCCTGCCGGCACTGCGCAAGGTTGCCGACCGCCACGGGATCCTGCTCGCGGTGGACGAGGTCCAGACCGGCTACGCACGCACCGGCCGCTTCTTCGCGACCGAATGGACCGATGCCACCCCCGACATCGTGATGGTGGCCAAGGGCATCGCGTCCGGGCTGCCACTGTCCGGGATCCTGGCTGAGCGCGCGCTGCTCGACCAGTTGGCGCCCGGATCCCACGGCGGCACCTATGGCGGCAACGCGGTGGCCTGCGCAGCGGCGCTGGCGACGCTCGACGTGATCGACGACGAAGGGTTGGCCGAGCGCGCGCGGCGGCTCGGCGACAGCATGCAGGCCGCGCTCCGCGCGGCGACCGCCGGGCATCCCCGCGTGGCCGAGGTCCGCGGTCGAGGGCTCATGCTGGCCCTCGAGTTCGCCGAGCCTGATTCATTGGCGCCGCGTGCCGACCTTGCGAAGGGCCTGCTGGCCGAGACGATGGCAAGGAACGTGCTGCTCCTCAGCTGCGGCACCTACGGCCAGACGGTGCGTATCATTCCACCGCTGGTCACGACCGATGAGGAGGTGGGGCTGGCGCTGACGGCGATCACGGAGTCGCTGACGGCGATCCGGGCCTGAAGGAAGGAGAGCAGCGTGGCGCAATCCGTCTGGGTCGTCGACGACGAGGCGCTCATCCGCACGGCGGTGCTGGCCGTCCTCGGCGAGGTGGGCTACGAGGCGCGCGGCTTCGGCAACGCCGAGGAGCTGTACGTCGCGCTCGTCGAGGGCGAGCGACCGCCCGACCTGCTCGTGCTCGACCAGCGCCTGCCCGACGAGGTCGGGTCCACCATCGTCCATTCGCTTCGCGAGCGCCCGCAATACCGGGACATCCCGATGCTCTTCCTGACCGCCATCGACGACGAGGAGGCGGACCGGCTCTCGGTCCTCGCGCCCGTCATCCGCAAGCCGTTCGACTTCGCGGATCTCATCTCGGCCGTCGAGACGCAGCTCGCGACCGCACCCTCGTCATAGCCCGGCCCGGCTGAGGTCCGACGGGATCAGCGAAGGCGGCGAGGATCGAGATCGGCACGGGCACCAGCGGCGGGCGAGGCGTGATCTGCGCCAGTGGATCGTCCGGGTCCAGCTCGAGCCGAGCGGCCAGCCATGGGATGCATCGGCGACCCTGGCACGGCCCGAAGCCGATGCGGGTCGCTCGCTTCACCGCATCCACCGTCTCCCAGCCGGCAGCGATGGCGCGGTACGCGGTGTCCACGCTGATGCCGCGGCAGGCGCACGCCTGGCGCTCGAGTTCGCCTTCGGCCGCGACGACCCCCGAACCGGCGAGAAGGGCCTCCAGCCGGCCATCCGACCGTTCGATGTCCAGGCGTGACGCGCGCAGCTCCCAGGGCGTGACGCCGCGCTCGAGGATCGACGCGGCACGCACCACGACCGCGTCGCCATCGGTCCAGGCGTCGAAGACGGTGGCGCCCTCGTGATCAGGCAGGTCGCCGTCGACGACGCGGAGGACCGTGACCGCTTCGTGGCGGATGGCGCCGACCAGCAAGGGTCGGGCGTCGCCCGCACGGAGCCGCTCCCAGACCGGCTCGGTCACGCCTCCAGCGGCGCCAGCTGACGGTACGTCGAGCCGTACCAGAGCAGCGGAGCGGCGTCCTCGCGATAGCCTGCGGCCACGATCTCGCCGAGGAAGATCGTGTGGTCGCCGCCGTCGTGGCGCTCCGTGAGGCGGCAGTCGAAGTAGGCGAGAGCTCCCTCGAGGATCGGCGACCCGGTCTCCGCCTCGTGCCAGGCCGCGTCGCAGAAGCCTTTCAGCTTGGCCGCCGTGGTGGGCTGCGCGAAGCACTCGGCCATGCTCCGCTGGTCAGCCGACAGGACGCTGACGCTGAAGGCGTGGCTACCGATGATGGCGGTGTGCGTCTCCGCCTTGCGAGCGATGCCGGCCATCAGGATCGGCGGGTCGACGCTGATGCTGGCGATGGCGTTGGCGGTCATGCCGGCCATGAACGGCCCGTGGCGGGCTGCGACCACCGTCACGCCTGTGGCGAACGTGCCCATCAGCGTGCGCAGCCGGCGTCGCTCCTCCTCCTGCATCGGTCGAGTGCCTAGGCGGCCGGGACGGCGGCCAGCCGGATGAGCACCAGGCAGGTGCGGTACCAGGCCTCGCCATCCTTTGCCGAGAACCCAACCGTGCGCGGGCCTACGCGTTCGGCGCCGGGCAGCACGCAGGCGTAATCCGCCATGATCGGAATGCGGAAGTCGATCTCGCCGGCGATCGGCCGCTGCACCTCGTACAGCCGCATCTCGTCCATGCGGGCCATGGCCCGTCCCATTCCCTCGCGGATGGCCGAGCGGGCGTCACCGGGCGAGAGCGAGTCGGCCAGATTCGAGCCGAGGGCACGCTTGACGACGACGCGCTCCGCCCACGGCAGCAGCGCTTCCACCTCCGTGGCCAGTGCATCGTCCCCCGCCACCAGGATGACCGGCACGCCGTTGTGGCCCAACCGGATCGCGTTCAGCCCGGCCTCGTTGTGCGGCACGCCGTTCGCGCGAATCTCGAGCACGGCCACCGACGAATAGGTGTGTGCTATCACGCCGCTCGGGTGGCCTGCGCCGGCGTGGTAGCCGATGAAGGCGGCCCCGTCGAAGGAGCCCTCGGGAGCCTCGCCGACTCCCTGGGTCATGCTGAGCGGCTTGTCGCCGATGATCAGCCGCGCGCCGTCGCGCACGTCCTCCGCCCGCAGGTTGCGCATGAGCCAGTGGCTGTCGTTCACGACCACCTCGCGTGCCCCGTGCTCGAATGCCCCGTCGATCGCCGCGTTCGTCTCGCCCGCCATCAGGCCGCGGCTGCGGTCG
>JBHENV010000096.1:0-6461 GCA_046261895.1 Candidatus Limnocylindria bacterium | reverse complement strand
CAGTGCGCGTCGACATCGGCGATCAGGCCCTGCTCGACGGGCGGCACCCAGATCTCGATGCCGGCGTCCACGGCACGCTTCAGCCCCTGGACCTGGTCGCGATGGTGGTGCGTGACCAGGACGCGGCTGATCTCGTCCACGCCGAGGTCGTCCACCTGATCGAGCGCGATTCCCGAGCCGAAGTCGACGAGAAGGCCGCTGCGACCATCCTGCACGAGGTAGACGTTGCAGGTGTCGGACAGGCGGTGCAGGTGCTCGCTGATGCGCTCTGGGGCTGACACTCGAGCCTCAAGTCTATCGAGCGGTATATCGCTTCGTGGCTCCGCGCCGGCGTGGTCGCACCCGGTCGCGCTAGCCTGTGGCGATGCAGCCCGATGTCGTCTGTCTCGGCCTCGCGACCTTCGACACCATCGCGGTGCTCCCTTCGTGGCCGACGCCTGATGGCCGGCTCATCGCGGAGCAGGTCGTGCGCTCGGGGGGCGGCACGGCTGCCACGGCCGCCGTGACGATCGCCCGCCTCGGGTCTTCCGTCGCGCTCGTCGGTGCCGTCGGTGACGATGCGAACGGGGAGCCAGCTCGCGCGGCACTGGCCGCGTCCGGCGTGGACGTGGGGCACCTGCACTCGTTGCCCGGACGCACCGCCGAGAGCGTCGTCCTCGTCGACCGCTCGGCGGGGACACGGTCGATCCTGCATCTGCCCGGTGTCGCGCTCTCGACGCTCGACGACGCGAGCCGGCGCATGGCCGAATCGGCGTCGTGGGTGCACGTCGATCACGTCGGCTACCCGCTGGCGGCGGATCTGGACCCGGCACGCCTGTCGACCGATGCTGGCAACCGGACCGCGGAGCTTCGCCTGCACGGCCTGGGCCTGTACGCTCCGACGGCGGATGCCCTCGGCGACCGGTTTCCCGGCTGCACGCTGCGCGAGGCGATCCGGATGGCCCTCGATGAAGGCGCGCATCGCGTGGTCGTCACGCTGGGAGGGGATGGCGCCATCGGTGCCGATGGCGGCGGTGCGTGGCGGGTCGCGGCAGCCCGGACGCAGGTGGCATCGACGCTCGGCGCCGGCGATGTCTTCCACGGCTCGATCGTCGCCTCATTGGCGGCTGGGCAGTCGCTCCCCGACGCGATGCGCCGCGCGAACGTCGCGGCCGCGCTCAGCTGCCGTTCCATCGATGCCCGCGGGTCGATCCCGACGCTTCCCGAGCTGACCGCCGCGCTCGCCTCTGCGCCACCGGTGGAGCCGATCGTGCTGGAGCAGGCGTGATGACCTCCACGAGCCGCCATCACCCCGCCCTCGCGCGCCTCGCGCGTCCGTCAGGAGCGTTCGCGATGGTTGCCATGGACCAGCGCGAGTCCCTGCGCGCGATGTTCACCGAACGCCTGGGCGGACCGATCGAGGTCGAGCGCCGCATCGCCTTCAAGCTGGCGGTGGCCAGGATCCTGTCCCCCCACGCATCGGCCCTGCTGATCGACCGGCCCGAGGGGCTGCAGGCGGTCCTCGAACCCGGCGCCCTGGCACCGGCCTGCGCACTCATCGTGGCCGCCGACGATCTGGAGCAGCCGATCGGCGAGGCGGTGGACGACACCCGGCTGGATCGGGAGCTCGACCTGGCCGATGCTGCCCGGCGTGGCGCCGTGGCGGCCAAGCTGCTGGTGATCTGGCGCCCGGACCGCGCCGCCGCCCATCGCTCAGCACTCGTCACGGAGTTCCTGGAGCTGACGCGGGCCGCTGGCCTGGCGGGCATCGTCGAGGGGGTGGTCCGAGCTCCGGCCGGCGTTCGGGAGGCGGGCTGGACCGACCGCGAGGATGCGCTGCTGGAGGCGGCAGGAGAGCTCGGCGCGCACCGGCCGGACCTCTACAAGGCACAGGTGCCGTTCAACGGCTCCGCCGCGGAAGAGGACCTGGTTGACCGCTGCCGCCGGCTCACCGACCGCCTGCCGTGCCCGTGGGTCGTCCTCTCGTCGGGCGTGTCGATCGAGGACTTTCCGCGTGCCGTTCGGGCGGCGTGTCGCGGCGGGGCGTCCGGCTTCCTGGCGGGGCGCGCCATCTGGCGCGACGCCATCGGTGCCGATCCGGCCCAGGCCCTGCGCGAGCGATCGGTCCCGCGCCTTCGGGAGCTGGCGGCGATCGTGGATGCTCACGCGCGCCCATGGGCCGACGCTCCGGCCGCGGGCGGAGCCTAATCGCTCGCGGCGACGACCACGCGTGGGAGACCGGCTCGGAGCGTGCGCGGCGGCTCATCGGGGGCGCGGTCGGTGATGATGGCGTTCGGGCTTGACTGCTCGTCGCGCACGGGTGGGCGTTCGCTGGCGGCGGCCTGGAGGGTGTGAATCACCTCGGTCACCCGGTAGTGCAGCTGCCGGCCGTCCTCGACAATGAAGTCGATGCGATCGCCGACGCCGGGCAGGGGCGCCGCGTGCTCGAGATCCGCGGACCAGCCGCCGTCGCCATCGACCTGGAGCGTCCAGGCGGTCCCGAGCGGCGGCCCGCCGCCCTCTTCAACGGTGAGAGGTCCTTCGTCCATGGGTCGATGTTGTAGCACGCGCGATGCCCGGATGCTGCGATGATCGGCAGCGTGAACGGAATCGAGGATCAGGTCGCGCGCGGGAGGAGGGAGCGATGGTGGCGCTCCGCCTTCCTGGTCGTCGCCACGATCTACGTGACGCTGCTCCTCATCGGCCTCGTTCTCCGGATCCTGGAGGGCTTCACGCAGATCGCCCTGATCGTCTTCGTGGCATGGCTCCTCGCGTTCATCCTGTCGCCGGTGGTCGCCTGGATCGTCCGGCGCAACTGGATGCGGCGCGCCGCCGCGATCGGCGCGGTGTACGCCGCGACCCTGGTGGGCAGTGGCTTCCTGCTCTTTTACGCGGCCTCCTCGATCGGCGCCTCGATGGGCCAGCTGGCCGAGGACTTCCCCCAGACGCGAGCGAGGATCGAGAGCACGCTGGGCGATTGGGAGGCGGCGGTCGCGTTCGGTCGCTTTGATCCGGATCTCGTCGGGCTCTACCGCGACGTCGAGGCCACGGCCAGCCGCGTCGCCGCCTCAGCGCTGGGGGAAGTCCCATCGGTGACGGTGGCCATCCTCGGCGCGCTGGTGTTGGTCATCATTCTCAGCCTGTACATGCTCGCCGACAGCGAGCGGATCCTGGCCAAGCTGAACCGGGTCGTACCGACTCGGTATGCGGATCACGTGGAGATCCTCGAGCGCAACGTCGCGAGGGCGTTCGGCGGGTTCCTGCGCGCTCAGGTCATCCTTGCCGCCGTGCAGACCGGGCTGACCATCGCGGTGGTCGTGCTCGCCGGCCTGCCCTACGGCTTCCTCGTCGTCGCCGCCTCCGCGCTCGCGATGCTCGTCCCGTTCTTCGGCCCGCCGTTGGCGCTGGTCCCGCCGATCGTGGCGACGGCCATCTTCAACCCCGGGGCGCTGCTCCTCGTGGCGCCGCTGCTGCTGATCGTACAGACGGTGCTCGTGAACTATTTCCAGCCTCGGCTGATGCGCGAGGCGCTCGGGATGCACCCGATCCTGGTCCTGGTCGGGCTCCTGGTCGGCGCGCAGGTCGCCGGCCTGTGGGGAGCGCTGTTCGGGATCCCGGTGCTAGCCGTCCTGAACGTCTTCTTCAACTACGCGGTCAACCTGCGGACGATCGAGGACACGCCCGCCGTCGAGGTCGAGGAGATGCTCGAGGAGGTCCGGCGCGAGGAGCCCGACGCGACGCCCGAAGAGGTGGTGGCCATCGCCGCGGACCGGGTCGAGGAGGAGCAGGTCGAAGAGACGACCGCGGCGGGTGCGGAGGCGATGGAGACCGCCGCCGAGGCGAGCGGCGACCTCCGAACAGCTGCGGGCGACATGCGCGAGGCGGCCGGCGAGCAGCGTGCGGCGGCGTCGGAGATCGGTTCGTCCGCGTCCGAGCTGCGCGAGGTGGTCGAGAGCCTGGGCGACGATCCACCGAAGAAACGCTAGGCGACCTCGCCGCCGCCTGTCCGATGCAGGGCGCACGAGCGCTGAACGAGGCCGTCGAGCTCGCGCATCGAGAATGGCTTGTCGCGAGCAGGCGAGCTGAAGGCCAGGATCTTGTCGCCTGTCACCACCACGACCGGGATGCTGGCCAGCTCCGGGTCATGGGCGACCGCACGTGACAGCTCCCACCCGTCCATGCGCGGCATCCGCACGTCGGTGAGCACGACGCACGGCACGGTGCCCCCATGCAGCCGCTCCAGCGCGTCCGCGCCATCGACCGCCACGGCCACCATGTGGCCGGCCTCGCTCAAGGCGTCGACGTAGAGGGATCGAACGTCCTGGTCATCGTCGACAACCAGGACCGAGTGCCGCTTGCCCACGTGCTCCTCCCCTTCAGCACCGATCCCAGCAGGCTTCGTGCCGCGCCGTGCCCTACCCAATGGTCCGGCCGTTGACCGTACTCCGCCGCCGCCGGGGTCCGGTCGCGGGCAGGACCAGTCGGGTACTGACCTCGGGGACTTTGCTCCGTAGGGTGGTCTGGACGGCCGCCCGAGCCGCCCGACCAACCACCCCGGAGATAACGGATGCCCATCCCCCCTGCCCGTCGACCGCGACGGATCATCGCTCGCACGATCGTGTTCGGCACCAGCGCGCTGTTGGCCGCCGGCATGCTGACCTGGACCCCGTCCACGACGACCGGCTGGAACCAGGGTTCCGCCGAGGCGACGCTGTGGCAGCTCCTGAACGGCGCGCGCACCAATAACGGCCTGGCCCCGCTGCAGCAGCACGGCACGCTGATCAGCCTGGCCCGATGGCGCAGCTCCGACATGCTGGCCAAGAACTACTTCAGCCACACGATCGCCGGCTGCGGCTGCCTCGTCTACACGTACTACGACTCGAACGGGCTGAACTACGACTGGGCCGGTGAGAACATCGGCTGGAACTCCGGACTCGAAGACTCGTACTCCCCGGTTCGGGTCCACGAGAGGTTCATGGCCTCACCCGGCCACAGGGTCAACGTCCTCGACGGCCGATTCACGCATGGCGGCGTGGGTGCCGCCGCAGTCGACAACAAGATGTTCCTGGGCTCCGTGCAGAACACGCGGATGTACGCCGAGCTCTTCCTGCAAGCGAACGCAGCCCCCGCTCCGGCGCCGCCCCGACCCGCACCGGCTCCCGTGCCTCCGCCTGCCGGTGGTGGTTCCGGTGGTGGCGGTGGGGGTGGCTCCGGGGCTGGCGCGGGCGCAGGCTCTGGTGGCGGGGGAGGCGGCACCGTTGCTCCGGCCGCACCGAAGCCGACGCCAAAGCCCGCCCCGAAACCGAAGGAGATGCAGGTCGACGCGCCGCGACGACCGGCGTCGGCCGCCGGCGTGGACGGCGTGGCCACCATCGTGATCGAGCGGGCAACGGTCGACGTCGCTGCCCGGCTGGCCGCTGACGACGCGTTGGGTGTCTCGAGCCCAGGCCCAGCTGCCCTCGCGATGGGCAAGCCCGTCACGTCGCCCACCGGCGGGATGCAGGTGGCGGCGGCCGCGCCACCCGACGTGGGCTTCCTGGACGGCGTGGTCGGTGGCCTCCTCGGCTTCCTCTTCGGTTGAGGGCTGCGGCTCGTCCTTCCTGGCCCTGAGCGGAAACCGACCGACACCATCCCGTTCCGAGCGTCCGGCCGGATCGGGCGGCCGATAGACTGAAGGACATGGCGGTCATCCTCGAAGCCCGAGACCTCGTCAAGCGCTATCCGCTTGGCGGCGGTGAGGTCGAAGCACTCCGCGGCGTGTCTCTCCAGGTGGAGCGCGGCGAGTTCGTTGCGATCATGGGCAGCTCAGGCTCGGGCAAATCGACGATGCTGCACCTGCTCGGTGGGCTCGACCTGCCGACATCGGGCGAGGTGGTGATCGACGGGATCGGCATCTCCGGCCTGGACGAGGAGCGGCGAACCCTGACCCGGCGCGACAAGACCGGCTTCGTCTTTCAGTTCTTCAACCTGATCCCGCTGCTCTCGGTCGCCGAGAATGTCGCGTTGCCCTTCCTCATCGCCGGCGACTCCGCCACCCGCCACCGTGAGCGGATCGCCGAGCTGCTGGCCCTCGTCGGCCTCAGCGACAAGGCGGATCACCGCCCCGACCAGCTGTCGGCGGGGGGGCAGCAGCGCGTGGCACTCGCCCGCGCCCTGGCGACGGAGCCCGCCATCCTGCTGGCCGATGAGCCGACCGGCAACCTCGACTACACGACCGGCACCGAGATCCTCCACCTGCTCTGGGACTCCGCCGATCGGCTCAAGCAGACGATCGTGCTCGTCACCCACGAGGCGCGGGCCGCCGCCTACGCCGATCGCGTGCTGGTCGTGCGCGATGGGCGGATCCTCGACGAGATCGTCCTCGGCCGACGCCGCGATCACGAGGCGCGCCCGCTTATCGTTCGCCTGGCCGAGATGGGCCTCTAGACACCGATGCGCCTGGCGACCATCGCCTGGCGCGGGCTGCTCGCCCGCCCCCTGCG
>JBHENV010000095.1:0-2878 GCA_046261895.1 Candidatus Limnocylindria bacterium | reverse complement strand
CCAGCGCGTGGCTGAACTCGTGGAAGGTGAGGCCGACGAGGAGCGCCAGCGCGCCGGCGACCAGGCGCTCGATCGAGAAGTCGCCGAGCCCCATCTAGGTCAGCCGAGGCAGCAGATCGTCCAGGAGGGTGACGAGCCTCGCCGCCGCGACCCGACCCATCTCGATCACCTCCTCGTGGGTGGCGCCGGTCTCGACATCGTCAGTGGCCTTGTTCGTGATGAGGCTGAAGCCCAGGACCCGCACACTCGCGTGGCGCGCCACGATCGTCTCGTGGGCCGTGCTCATGCCGACCGCGTCCGCGCCGAGCGAGCGAAGCATGCGCATTTCCGCACGCGTCTCGTAGGCCGGCCCCGAGAGCATCACGTAGACACCCTCTCGCAGGGCGATGCCGGCCCGCTCCCCCGCCTCGCGCGCGACCGCGCGGTGTGCCGGGTCGTACGCATCGGTCATCGGCGGAAAGCGTGGGCCGAAGCGCTCCAGGTTTGGGCCGAGCAGCGGGTTGTCGCCCGAAAGGTTGAGGTGATCGCTGATGAGCATCACGTCTCCCGGATCGAACGCCGGATTGAGCCCGCCGGCCGCGTTGGTGAGCACCACCGTCTCCACGCCCAGCGCGAGGACGGCGCGCAGCAGCAGGGTCGCCTCCCGATGCGAATAGCCCTCGTAGGGGTGCGTCCGCCCGGACAGAATGATCGCCGGCGCGCCTCGCACCGTTCCGGCCACGAGCTCGCCGGCATGTCCCTCCACCGCCGCGCCGGGCACGTTGGGGATCTCCCCGTAGCCCAGCCGCAGCCGGGGCTCCGGATCGAGGAGCTCGGCCACGCCGCCGAGCCCCGATCCCAGGACCGCCGCGAGGCGCGGCTCGGCGAGCGATGGATCCGACCCGAGGTGGCGGCGCACGGCATCGGTGGCCTGGCTGATCCGCCGATCCAGCTCCGCGCCGTAGACGTTGTCAGGCAGCGCGCCGAGGGCGGTCTGCCCCACCTACATCCGCTCCAGCAGGTCGCGCTTCTTGGCCTCGTTCTCGTCGGACGTGATGAGACCCTTGTCGCGGAGGCCGGCCAGCCGCTCGAGGGTGGCCCCGAGGTCGTCCGCTGCATTGCGCTGCTCCGGCGCGGCGGGAGCCGCTGCCGCCGGCGGCGGCGCGTCGCCGTGGACCGCAACCCGGTCGGACCCTGCCCGCGGCGGCATCGGATCCGCTCGCTGGAGCTCCGGAGCCTGGTCGGCCCGCTGGTAGCGTGGCCGCGCCAGGTCCGGGCGCTCGAGCATCTCCTTCTGGTCCAGCATCGCCCGCTTGAAGTCGATCGGGTCGGCGATCATCGGAAAGTCGGCCACATTCGAGCCGCCCATCTCCTCGGCCGCGGTCAGGATGTCGAGCGTCCCGAAGCCGAAGATGCGACCGAAGACGCTCTGACCGAGGCGGGCATCGTTGATCTTCTCCAGGCTCGAGTCGGACATGCTCTTGTTCAGCACGCCCTCGGCGCGGATGACGCGCCTGGTCGTGATCAGCCACTCCTGGTTCCGCCAATCCCAGAACACGAACGCAACGTAGGCGAGCGCACCGATCAATAAGATCACGGCGGCGACGGAGAGGGCGCCATCCACCGTCGGGTTGTCCAGGATCGCCCCGTTCGTGCCGATCCAGAACGCGAGGGCCAAGCCGATGAGGGCAAGCAGAATCCAGACCCAGGTTCGCGCGATCACCGCGAACCAGTGCTGCCGGCTCTCGTAGACGACCTCCTCGCCACGGCTCAGGAGGTTTCGCGCGTAACTCATCGGTCCTCGTAGACTCCTGCTTGTTCGGTCCGCTTCAGGCTCTCGGATGCGCCCTGGCGTAGACCTCGCGCACGCGCTCGCCGGTCAGGTGGGTGTAGAGCTGGGTGGTGCTGATGCTAGCATGGCCGAGCAGCGCCTGGACCACCCGCAGGTCGGCTCCGCCCTCCAGCAGATGGGTCGCGAAACTGTGTCGGAAGGTGTGCGGCGTGACGCGGTACGTCACTCCCGACACCTCGGTCCAGCGCTTCACGATCAGCCAGACCGCCTCGCGGCTCAGCCGCCTGCCACGCCTGCCGACGAAGACCGCCGGCGTCGGCTTTCCCGCAGTCCAGGCCTGGCGTGGACCGATCCGATACCGGTGGAGCCGCTCACGCGCCTCGTCTCCCATCGGCACGCGTCGCTCCTTGTTGCCCTTGCCGAAGACGCGCACCTGCTGCCCCTCGAGGTCGACCCGGTCGGTGTCGAGGCCGACGAGCTCGCTGACGCGGAGTCCGCAGGCATACAGCAGCTCCAGGATCGCGCCATCCCGGATGCCGATCGGGTCGTCCCGCGGTGGCGCCTCGAGGATGCGCTCTACGTCCTCGGAAGCCAGCACGTCCGGCAGGTAGCTGCCGGGGCGAGGCGCATCGACCAGGGCCGGAACATCCTTCGTGGCCAGGCCCTCGCGCAGCGCGAACCCGTAGAAGCTGCGCACCGCCGCGCTCTTCCTGGCCTGGGTGCTGCCGCGAGCGCCAGCCCGCTGGAGGCTACCGACGAACTCGACCAGAGGCCCCGGGTCGTTGCGCCACCGGGTGCCGGCGATCTCGGCGAACTGGGCCAGGTCGTGGCGGTAGGCCTTGATGGTGAGTGGCGAGAGACCGCGCTCCACCCGAAGCTCGACCAGGAAGGAGTCGACCGCATCCTCCAATGTCGGATCTGGTCGATGGCTGGCCGCCGCCACGTTGTCGCCCATCAGATCGCGCTGTGCCATCAGTACGGCAGCAGGCCGGCCTTGGTGCGCAGCAGGTCGTAGAAGGGAGTGGCGCCCGCGGGCTCCAGCAGCCGCAGCGGCTCCTCGAGCGCGCGCACCTCGACACGGTCGCCCGGCGCCAGCTCGACGTCCCA
>JBHENV010000094.1:0-28711 GCA_046261895.1 Candidatus Limnocylindria bacterium | reverse complement strand
CTCGGCCGCGTCCCGGTTGAATCTCGGATCATCGGCGACGTCGGAGAGCGACAGCGCCTGGCCGGTGGAGTAGACGAATCCCGCGATCCCCTGCGTGGGCGGCACGGTCAGGCCGACGGCACCTGCCCCCTGCTCACCGGCTGCGACTCGGAACTCGAGCCGATCGGGATTCTGCTCGAACAGCGCGATCGATGCCGCCTCTGCGTCGAAGAGACGCACGGTCGCATCCACGATGCTCTGGAGCAGGCGCGTCTCGATATCGCCCTGGAGGCGGCGTCCGATCGCGGAATGCCGCGCCGCCGCAACGAGTGCGGCGAGCGCGGCTTCGGTCTCCTGGTTGGCCACTCTGGCGCTGCGTCAGTGCAACGTCAGGAGAGCTTCTTGAGCGCATGGCCCTCGGTGTCGTCGTCATCGGTGGCCTTCAGCATGCGGTGGCCCTCAGTGTCGTCGTCATCGGTGGCCGACTTGGCGCGGGTGCCGTGGCCCTCGGTGTCATCGTCATCGGTGGCCGACTTGGCGCGGGTGCCGTGGCCCTCGGTGTCGTCGTCATCGGTGGCCCGGAAATGGCCCTCGGTGTCGTCGTCATCGGTGGCACGGAAATGGCCCTCGGTGTCTTCGTCGAGCTTCCTGGTGTCGTCGGTCTGGTCCGTCATGATGTGTCCCTCTACTTCGTCGTCGTTGAATGCCTCCCCGCCGAGCGAACCCGGTCGCGAAAAGCCCTCCATTAGCGGCCGCCGCCGATATGCATCCATGAGTGCGTTCCTCCTGTGGGCGGGCGGTGTAACCGCGATGACGTCATCCTATGGGCCAACCGTACAGATCGCGAAGCGCCCTGGTGACACGTCCGCTGTCGGCTAGTCGACACCTTACCGGGTGCTCCGTGCCTCGAGGGCGGCGAGATCACTGATCACCAGCGTCTCGTGCTCGATCTTCAGCAGGCCACCGTCGACGAGGCCGCTCAGGAGCTTGTTCACGCTCTGCCGAGTTCCGCCGATCATGGCCGCCAGATCGGATTGGGTGAAGGGCCAGTCCAGCTCGATGCGACCGCTGGCCATCGGATCGGCATCGCGAGCCAGGCGTACGAGACGCATCGATAGACGTCCCGCCAGGTCCAGGAAGTGCAGTTCCTCGACGTGGCCCGTCAACCGGCGCAGCTCGCCGGCGAGGGCCCGCAGCAGCGCCGCCACCAGCCGCGAATCCTCGGGCAGGAGACGCAGGAACTGGTCGCGAGGGAGGGCCAGCGTCTCGGTCGGCTCCAGGGCGGTGGCCGTCGTGGATCGCGGAGATCCGTCCAGCAGCGCCAGCTCGCCGAAGAAGTCGCCGGGCTTGAGGCTGGCGATGATTGCCTCATCGCCGGCCGGCGAGGGAAGGACGATCTTCACCCCGCCGTCCACCACGATGTGCAGCGAGTCTCCGACATCGCCCTGGTGGAAGATGACCTCGTTCCGGCGGAATCTGCGAGGACGCATGAGCCCCGCGAGCTGGCGAAGCCCCTCGTCGTCCACGTGGGCGAAGAGCGCGCAGCGTCGCAGGCTGTCGACAGCCAGGCCGTGGTCGGGCACGCGCGGTCCCCTCTTGCTCGTGTGGGCCACTGTCGTCCCGACGGTCGTATCCGTCAAGGGTGTGTCGTGCAGGCGACAGCAAACGAGGGCTGTGGCCGATCAGGACACCATCGCCAGGATGACGGACGGGGCGTCGCCCATCCGATCGCAGCGGAGCCTGGCCGAGCGGACCATTCGCGCATTCAACGCCGCGTACCGGCACCCGGGCCCGAGGAGGTAGTTCCGATGTTCGCACCCAACGTCAGCACACATCAGCTGGCCGATCAGATCCATCACGAGCGACTCAGTCACGCCGCGCTGCTGCAGAAGGTGGCACGCGAGCGCTCCACCGATTCGGTCTCCGTCGACCGCCCCGCGCAGCGATTGCTCACCGCGCGACGGCTGGCCGCCACGCTCACCGCCGGCGCGCTGACCTTCACGGTCGCGGCCGCCGCTGCCGCCAGCGCTGGGATCTGAGGAGCCTGACACAGACAA
This sequence comes from Candidatus Limnocylindria bacterium, assembly GCA_046261895.1. Taxonomy (GTDB): domain Bacteria; phylum Chloroflexota; class Limnocylindria; order QHBO01; family QHBO01; genus JACDBZ01. Next base: position 26,675 of record JBHENV010000094.1, on the reverse strand, counting down.
CCGCCGAGCGGTCCGCGCACAGACGACGCCGAGACCACAGCGGCGTCGCGGGTCGTTCGCGTCGCGTTCCCTGCATTTCGCCTCGCCCTCCACTCGGGTACCCTGAGTGCGGCTGTCGCCGACGACCCGAGCGAGAGGCGCCCGAATGGGATGTTCGCAATGTGGCACCGAGAACCTACCAGGAGCGAAGTTCTGCTCTGAGTGCGCGGCGCCGCTGGCGAGGACCTGCCCCTCGTGCGGCACCGGTAACTCGTCCTCCGCCAAGTTCTGCAGCGAGTGCGCGACCGCGCTGGCCCCCTCCCAGGGTTCGGGGAACGCGCCTGCCAAGCCTCCTGTCGCGGAGCGCCGCCTTGTCACCGTCCTGTTTGCCGACATCGTTGGGTTCACCCCATTCGCCGAGGAGCGCGATGCGGAGGAGGTCCGCGAGACGCTCCTGAGCTACTTCGAGATCGCCCGCGAGACGGTCGAGCGATACGGCGGCACGGTCGAGAAGTTCATCGGCGATGCGGTCATGGCGGTATGGGGCACGCCGACCGCCCGCGAAGACGATGCTGAGCGCGCGGTTCGCGCCGCGATGGACCTGACCGACAACGTGCGCGCTCTGGGCGAGACGATCCATGCCCGAGCCGGAGTGCTCTCCGGGGAAGCGGCTGTCACGTTGGGCGCCACAGACCAGGGGATGGTGGCCGGGGACTTGGTGAATACGGCCGCTCGCCTCCAGAGCGTCGCCGAGCCCGGCACTGTCCTCGTGGGCGAGTCGACCATGCGCGCCGCATCGGCCGCGATCGTTTTCGAGGAGGCAGGCACGCCCGCACTGAAGGGCAAGCAGAGCTCGGTGCCAGCCTTCCGTGCCGTGCGCGTCGTCGCGGAGCGGGGTGGCCGCAATCGGTCCGGCGGGCTCGAAGCCCCGTTCGTAGGCCGCGAGGAGGAGCTCCGCCAGCTCAAGGATCAGTACCACGCCGTCACGCGCGAGCGGCGACCGCGGCTCGTCTCGATCATGGGGCCGGCCGGAATCGGCAAGAGCCGCCTGGCGTGGGAGTTCCTCAAGTACATTGACGGCGTCCTGGAACCGGTGTGGTGGCACTCCGGCCGCAGCCCGGCCTACGGCGAGGGGATCACCTTCTGGGCACTCGGCGAGATGATTCGTACCCGCGCCGGGCTTGCCGAGACGGATGACGAAGCCACGACCCGCGCCGGCCTTGCGGCCATGCTGGCCGAGCATGTACCCGACGAAGCCGAGCGGTATTGGATCGAGCCGGCGATGCTGACGCTGCTGGGCATCGGCGACCCATCCGGCGGCTCGGAACAGCTGTTTGCGGCGTGGCGTACCTTCTTCGAGCGGATGGCGGCGACCGGATCCGTGGCGCTCGTCTTTGAGGACCTTCATTGGGCCGATAGCGGACTGCTCGACTTCATCGACCACCTACTCGAGTGGACGCGCGACCTGCCGATCTACATCGTGACGCTCGCTCGTCCGGAGCTGCTCGAGAAGCGGCCCACGTGGGGCGCGGGCAAGCGCCAGTTCACGTCGCTCTTCCTGGAGCCTCTGCCCGAATCGGCGATGCGCGCCCTGCTGAACGGCCTCATCCCCGGGCTTCCCGAGGGTGCGATCCGGGCCATCGTGACGCGGGCCGACGGAGTGCCGCTCTACGCGGTCGAGACCGTCCGCACGCTGGTCGCTGAGGGGCGCCTGGTCGAGCAGGATGGCGCCTACGTCCCGACTGGCGAGCTCTCCCGCCTGGCGGTGCCCGAGACGCTGACGGCGCTCATCGCCTCTCGGCTCGACGCACTGGAGCCGGCTGATCGAGCGCTCCTCCAGGACGCATCCGTCCTTGGGCAGAGCTTCACCATCGACGGGGTGATGGCGGTCACCCGGTCGGATGGCGCCGAACTGGAGCCCCGCCTGCGCGCTCTGGTCCGGCGGGAATTGCTCGTGCTACGGGCGGATCCAAGGGCCCCGGACCGCGGTCAGTACGCGTTCGTGCAGTCGCTGATCCGGGAGGTCGCCTACAACACCCTGGCTCGAGCTGACCGCAAGGCCCGCCACCTTGCTGCGGCTCGCCACTTCGAGAGCCTCTCGACCGATGAGCTGGCCGGCGCCTTGGCCGGGCACTATCTCTCAGCCCACGAGATGGCAACGGTGGGCCCTGAGGCCGATGCACTGGCCGCGCAGGCCCGGATCGCCCTCAAGGCCGCCGCGGATCGGGCGAGCGTGCTGGGCGCCCATGACCAGGCGTTCCGCTTCCTCGAACAAGCCCTGCGAGTGACCGCCGATCCGGCTGAGCAGGCAGAGCTCCACGAGCGCGCCGGCGCATCTGCCGCCTCCGCCGCACGACACGACGAGGCGATCGACCACTTCACGAAGACCCGTGAGCTTCAAGCGGACCTCGGGGATCGATCGCGGGCGGCGGCAGCCGCTGCGGAAGCGGCGCGGACCCTGCTGGACACATACCGACCAGACCAGGCGCTTGAGCTCCTCGAGGCTGCGCGCCAGGAATATGCGGACCTCGACGGTGACCCTATCTTGGTAGCCCTCGATGGCCAGCTCGCACGTGCCTACTTCTTCCTCGAGCAGGCGGAACATGCGATCGAGACGGCTGACCGCGTCCTCGCCGTGGCCGAGCACCTCAACCTCGTCCATATCACGGCGGACACGCTGGTCACGAAGGGCACGGCGCTGATCATGGTCGGCCGGTCGCGCGAGGGGTTGATGCTCATTTCGGGCGGCGGGCAACTGGCCGAAGCAAACGACATGCCGGACGCCGCGCTCCGAGCCGCCATCAATCGCGGCTTCGCGGAGAGCCTCGATGATCCGCGTGCCGCACTGGCGTCCGCGCGTGAAGGGCTCGCCCTCGCCCGGCGCCTGGGGCTCCGCTCGTTCGCCGTGGTGCTGACGGGAAACGCCGCCGAGTTCGCCATCCGCTCGGGCGAGTGGGAGCGCGCTGAGGCCGACATCCGCAGCATCGGCGATATCGCGGACCGATCGCACCGGGTCATCGTGCTGGCGGGGCTTGCCGTGTTCGCGGCGGCACGCGGCGAGGATCCATCGAGGGAGCTGGCAGAGCTCGAGACGATCACCCAGGAGCTGGGAGATCCGGCCACGACGGGGCAGTTCCTCGCAACAGCGGCCCGGGTGGCCACGTTCCAGGGGCGTGATGCGGATGCCAGGCGGCTATGGCTCCAGCTGGCACCGACCTCGGGCACCACGCTGGCCGAGACGCTCAGCGAGTCCGCGCGGGCGGCATGGTGGATGAAGGACACCGAGAGCCTGCGCGCCGACCTCGATCGATTCGCCGGCACCGGATCCTTCGGGAGAGCGATCGAAGCCACCCTGGATGCGCTGACGGGCGGTCTCGCCGCGCTCGAGGAAAGGGAAACGGAAGCCATCAGCCTGTTCCGGCAGGCCCGCCGCGTCTTCCGAGACCTCGACCTTCCCTTCGACGACGCGCTGACCTGCATCGGCATGGTCGCCGTGCTCGCGCCATCGAGCGAGGCGTACCGCGAGGCGGTCACCGACGGACGGCGCCTGCTCACGCAGCTCGGGTGTCCGCCCCTGCTACTTCGGCTCGACACGCTCATTGGGCGTCAGTCCACGGAGGGCGCGGCCGCCACCAAGCCGATAGCCGAGACCACGACACAGATTTCGTCGGACGCCGGCTGAGGCGCCAGCGCCAGGCGTCAGGTACCATCGTCGGGCTCTCGGGCGGGAGTAGCTCAGTTGGCAGAGCGCCACCTTCCCAAGGTGGATGTCGCGAGTTCGAATCTCGTCTCCCGCTCCACGCTCCGTCCGTGTATGCCGGGCGGCATCTGCCGCGAGGTGGGGACTAGGATGGGATCCCGTCGCGAGACGCGGCTATCTTCCACGACGTGAGCAGTTGACCCGTCATTGGCGCCACCTGTCGGGGATCCTGATCGGTAGCCCCAGCTGGCGCGAGATAGCAGCGTCGCGGGTTGCCGCCTCAAAGTCAGGACGGACGGATGTTCTGGTTGCGATGGAAGAGGTTCGCGGGGTCGTACCGCCGCTTGATGCTCGCCAGCCGCTCGTGGCTGGCTGCCGGATAAGCGACCCGGATCCGCTCATCGCCCTCGTCCTCGTCCTCGAGGAAGTTGGCGTAGACGCCGGTCGCCTTCGGCTCGAGGACCGCGAAGAGCGACCGATTCCAGGCCGTGGCAGCCTCCTCCATCTCCGGCTCGATGAAGCCGCTCATGATCGAGACCATGACCGATGCGGCTCGATGCGCGAACGCGGTGGCGTCAGCGGGCACGCGGGCCATGGCACCTCCGAAGACGCGGATCTGGATCATCGACATGGGCGGAGCAATCGCCAGGGCATCGACGATGGCATCCACTGATGCATCGTCCAGCACGTCCATGAAGACCGAGCGTGTCGTGCTCGCATGGCGAGTTGCTCCCTCGGCGGTGAAGTCATAGATGCCCGGGTATGGCATCGGCATGACGGCCTCGCCGAACGGAGCCGCCACCGCCCGGAAGGGTGCGATCGCCTCCAGCCCGGCCTGGGGGTCGCCGGCATAGACGAACATCAGGACGAAGCTGGGCTTGCCGTGATGCTCCTCGGCCACGAACGGCACAGGTGGGATCGGCATGATGAAGCCGATCGTCGTCAGCTCCTCCGGCGCCGACGCCGCGATCGGCACCAGGCTGCGCAGCACGTCGCGCGTCGGCGGCAGGAAGAGCGCGCCGCCGAGGATCTGCTCGACGGGGTAGAGCCGATACGTGAAGCGCGTGACGACGCCGAAGTTGCCGCCGCCGCCGCGGATCGCCCAGAAGAGGTCGGGATGCTCGGTCTCCGAGGCCGTGACGACCTCGCCGTTCGCCGTCACGACCTGGGCCTCGACCAGCGCGTCGATGGCCAGGCCGTGCTTTCGTGCCAACCACCCGATCCCGCCGCCGAGGGTCAGGCCGGCGATGCCGACCGAACCCGTGTCGCCGAACGGCGTGGCAAGCCCATGTGCCGCGGCGGCTTCGGTGTACTCGCCGGCCGTCAGGCCGGCGCCGGCCCATGCCAGGCGTCGCTCGGGATCGATGTGCAGGCCGCGCAGGTCGCGCATGTCGATGACGAGCACGCCGTCGCCACTGCTGTGACCGGCCAGGCTGTGACCGCCGCTGCGCACCGCGATCTCGAAGTCGTTGCTGCGGGCAAACTCGATGGCCGTCGCAACGTCGCCGCTGTCGGCGGCGCGGACGATGGCCATGGGCGTGCCCTGGCCGGCCATGTTCCAGACCAGGCGATCCTCCTCGAAGGCGGCATCGTCCGGTCGGACCAGGGTACCGCGCAGGCAGGCGGCGAAGGTGGTGAGATCGGCCGGCGCTGCGGCGATGCGGAAGGAGACGGCTGTGTCCATGTGAAGTGGTGGCTCCTGGCAATGGCGGGATGAGCTGAAGTCCCGCCATGCTCCGATGGCAGCGCCCCGCCGCCATCGGCCACTCGCCGCGCGACGGCGCGGCGCATCGGTCCTGTGCGCGCCTACGTCGGATGCCGGGTCAGCGAGCGACCTGATCGTCGTCCAGGCTGTTGAGGAGCGCGATGAGGAAGATCGTGGCGACGATGAGGGAAAGGATCTCGATGGTCGGCATGCGCACCTGACGTTCCATCCGCCGATTTGGATGCAGGGCCGGTCGAACCTCTGGCGTGCCCGGCGTCGTATGTTTCATGGACCGACGGTAGATATCACAGGAGGAACCAGATGCAGCACGGCGACTTCACCCACATCGAGATTCCGGCCGACGACACGGAACGCGCAAAGCGCTTCTACGGCGACCTGTTCGGCTGGAGCTTCGCGCCGGAGGTGCCGGGATTCGAGGGCTACCACGTGTTCACCACTCCGGTCGGTGAGGCCGGCACCGCCGGTGCCATCGGCAAGCGAGGCCAGATGGCGCCCGAGAAGCTGCGCGCCTACGTCAACGTCGATTCGATCGACGAGACGCTCGCACGGGTAGCCGACCTGGGCGGCACGGTGGTCGATCCCAAGGCCGAGGTTCCCGGCATGGGCTGGTTCGCAGTCCTCACCGACAGCGAGGGCAATCAGATCGGCCTCTGGGAGCAGACTCCCGAACAACAGGGCGCATGACGGTCGGCCGTATGCTGCGAGGCGTGCGCCCGAATCTATCTCCTGCCCTCGGCCTGGTCGCGGTGCTCCTCGCAGCGTGCGCGGCTGGCCCGGCTGCCACCGGCTCGACCCAGGCATCGCCGGTCACCGAGCGCTCCGAGCCGGCTACGTCTGCGCCTGCGTCAGCCAGCCCAGCGCCTCCGTCCCGTCAGCCGACCGCCGCGGCGACGCCGACGCCCGAGCCGCTGGCGTGGACGCGCCTCGAGGTCGACGGTCCCGCCGCGCGCGAGGACCACACCTGGACCCTGGACTCCGCCGGGGAGGTCGCCTACCTCTTCGGAGGCCGCGACGGTGGCACCATCTTCGACGACACCTGGGCATTCGACCTCGGCGACGAGACGTGGACACAGCTGGCTCCCACCGCAGCGCCGCCCGCGCGCTTCGGACACGAGGCGGTGTGGGTCGACGAGGTCGGGGTCGTCATCTTCGCCGGCCAGGCCGGTCCATCCTTCTTCAACGACCTGTGGGCCTACGACCCGGTCGCCAATACCTGGGCCGAGCTGCCGGCCGAGGGCGCGCTGCCGATTCCCCGGTACGGCTCGTGCGCCGGGATCGGCTCCGACGGCCGGCTCTGGATCAGTCACGGCTTCACGCAGGACCAGGCGCGCTTCTCCGACACCCGCGCCTACGACTTCGCAGCCGGTGCCTGGACGGACGAGACTCCCGACGGGACGCGTCCGGTCGAGCGCTGCCTGCATGGCTGCTGGTGGACCGATGATGGAGAACTGTCGCTGTACGCCGGCCAGACCACAGGTGTGACGGCGCTCGACGACCGCTGGGTGCTGCGTGACGGCGGCTGGGAGCAAATCGAGGGGAGGCTGCCACCCGCGCGAAACCTGTACGCGCGAGCGCGCCACGATGGCGGCACGATCGTGTTCGGAGGACAGGCGGTCGATGGCTCGTTCACCAACGACCTGTGGGTCCTGGAGGACGACGCGGCGGACGCCCGGCCCCTCGAACCCGGAGGCGACACTCCACCCGGACGGGCGGGCGCGGAGCTCATCGTCGACGGGGCGGACCGCCGCGCGATCCTGTTCGGCGGGCGCATGGCCGACGGGGCGCTCGGCGACACCTGGATGCTGGGCGGCCTCGAACCCTGACGCGTCAGCCGCCGCCGGGGCCGCTGTTGTCGCCGCCGCCTGATCCGCTGTTGTCGTCATCCGACTCGCTCGGCTCCGGGGTCTCGACCTCGTCATCATCGTCGTCCGATGCACTCGGGTCCGCTGTCTCGGAGGCGGATGACGAGGGTGACGGAGTCAACGTGGGCGTCGGACTCGGCGTCGGCGTCGGTGTGGGGCTGGGCATCGGCGACGGGAGCATGGTCTGACTGGGGGGAGGCGACGAGCCGGTACTCTCTCGCGCCCGATCGGCCAGGTCACCGAGGACCACGGCACCAACCACTGCGATCGCCAGCACCGCGGTGGCCACCACCAGCCGCAAGGGACCCTGCCACCCGGCGAGGGTCGCCAGCAGCGACGCCCACCAACCGGTTGGCGGGATCGGCTCCTCGTCGAGCGCTGCCCGGATACGCACCGCCAGGTCGATCGGCGGCTCGCCCATGTCGGATGCATAGCCTTCGAGCCTGGCGGCCACGCGGTCCATGTCGGCGTCATGGCGTCCGAGCTCGGCGGAGTCGAATGGGTATCGGCTCATCGGTCGGCTCCGTCGACGCCGAGCAGTGGTCGAAGGCGGTCGAGCCCGCGACGAAGGTGGGTCTTCACGGTGTTGATCGGCCGGCCGGTTGCATCGGCCACGTCGGCCAGCGAGAGCTCTCCGAAAAAGCGGAGGGCGACCACCTCCCGGTAGGGCTCGGGGAGAGCCATGACCGCGTCGCGAATCTCCGATCGGCGCTCCGAAGCGACGACCACGCGATTCGGATCGGCTCGGGAGTCGGCAAGGAACGGCTCGGGCACGCTGTCGACGTCGGCGGCCGGCTGTCGCTCAGCAAGGCGGCGATAGGCCTGGCGCGTCGCGATCCGCAACAGCCAGGCGCGAAGCGGCCCCTCACCACGGAAGCTGCCGATCGCTCGATACGCCGCCACGAAGGTCTCCTGGGTGACGTCTTCGGCGTCCTGCGGCCGGCCGAGGATGCGGAGACATGCGCGGTACACCGATCGCGTCTCGCGCTCGACGAAGAGGCCGAACGCCTGCCGGTCCCCGGCGAGCGTGGCATCGACGAGGGCGCGGTCGTCCACGGCCCCATCGTGCCATGCGGCTGCCCACACTGCGTGCGGCCGCTGATCAGTCGTCGTCGCCCGGGCCCGAGCTGTCGTCAGCGTCATCGTCCGGACCAGAGGTGTCGTCAGAGTCATTGTCGTCACCGCTGCCCGGACCCGAGTTGTCGTCAGAGAGGTCGTCCCCGGCATTCGGACCCGCGTTGTCGTCGTCCTCGTCCTCGTCCCTGGCCGACACGGGTGACGCGCTCGGCGAGACGTCTCGGGCGTCTTCCCTGTCTCCACCGAGTGAAGGGCTGAGTGCCGCGCTCGGCGAGCTGGTCGGCGACGGGCTGGGTGAAGCATCCCCTGCGGAGCCTGCGCCGTTGTCGTTCGCAGAGGCCGTTGGTGAAGCGGAGGCGGCCGTCACGCCGCTGTCGCTGACACTCGGCTCGGGGCTGACCACAGCGCCGAAGGTGCCCGCGACGATCGGCGAGGCAGAGGCAGCGAGCGGCGAAGCGTCTTCATCGGCGCGGGGGCCGCCGGTGGCAAGGGTGACCCCGGCGAGGACGAGGAGGCCGCCCACCGCGATGGCGAGACCGCGTATGGAGGCATGGGGGTTCATGTGTGTGGCTCCCATCGGTGCTGTGGTGAGAACGTGGCACGGTTGCGCCGCTCACCCATTACGAGCCGATTGCGCCACCGAAGGTTTCAGGCCAGGCGCTGAGGGCCGGCGACTACTGGTGGTCGTCCTCGAGCGTGGCCGTGACCGACAGCTCGACGTTGCCGGCGAGGGCGCGGGAGATCGGGCAGCCGTCCCTCGCGACTTGGGCCGCGGCCTCGAACCGGGCGTCATCCAGTCCCGGCACGACCCCGATCACGTCGAGCTGCGAGGTGGTCACGGTCCAGCTCTCACCGACCTTGTCGAATGTGACGGTGGCCGAGACATGGAGGTGGTCGGGCGGCGTGCCGGCGCGATCGAGCGCCCCGGAGAGCGCCATCGAAAAGCAGGATGCGTGGGCGGCCGCCAGCAGCTCCTCGGGGGAGGTCTGCCCGGAGGGCGCCTCGGTGCGGGCTGCCCACGAAACGGGAAGATCGGTGAAGAGCTCGCTGGTGCCGGCGGTCACCGTGCCGGAGCCGGTCGCGAGATTGCCGGTCCAGGTGGCGGTCGCGGTACGGGTGGCAGCCATGAGTGTCGGTTCTCCTTCAGGCGCTAGACTCGGGGCGCAGATGACCAGCCTACCCGACCGCCGGCCGATCATTCGGGGCGAGCAGGTGTTTCTCCGTGCCGCGGAGCGCGACGACCTGCCGCTCTTCGTGCGCTGGTTCAACGACGCCGACGTGCTGCGCAACCTGGCCATGCACGCGCCGATGAGCGACGCTTCCGAGGCAGCCTGGTTCGACCGCATGCTCGCCGCGCAGGGCACCACCGACTACCACTTCGTCATCTGCCGCCTGTCGGACGCGCGTCCGATCGGGACGATCGGCCTCCACGGCCTCGACCTCCGCAACGGCAGCGCAGAGTTCGGGATCGCCATCGGCGAGAAGACGGAATGGAGCAAGGGCCAAGGGACTGATGCGCTGCGCGCCATCTGCGATTTCGGCTTCGGCGAGCTGCGGCTCGAGCGCATCAGTCTCACCGTATATGCGGGCAATGAGCGCGCCCGGCGCGCGTACGAGAAGGCCGGCTTCGTGCACGAAGGCACGCTGCGGCGGGCGCACTTCGCGCGAGGGTCACATCACGACGCGCACGTCATGAGCCTGCTGCGAGACGAGTGGTCGGCGCTGCCGCATCGCCGCAGCTGGGACTACGACTGACCCTGCGCAGTGTCCCTGCCGCTGCCCGGCGAGCCGCAGGTTCCGTCACTTGGTTGGTCGGTAGCCCCCGGGGCGGCGGGTCCGCCGCGTGCGGAAGTCGCGCGCGTCACGCGGGTACGGGTGCACTCTCCGACTCAGCCGTCGGATCTGCGCGGTAGGCTCCCTGGAAATGCACCAAGAGATCGCCCAGCGGATGGCAGCACTCCCTGCGTCCCAGCGGGAGCGCGCCGATAGGCTCCTGGACATCCGGATCGTCCACGGCCGGACCGACCCGCCACCTGCGCTGGCGCCGTGGCTGGTGAGGACGTTCGGGTCAGTGAAGGCCGTCCGCGAGCAGGTCATCGTGAAGGTCATGAACCGTGCGACGCTCGACGCCACCATCTTTTCCCGGCTGCGGGCAAGGCGCCCGGTCGATGGCCCATCGCACGCCCGTGACGCGGCTACGGAGATCGCGGACACGGAGGGCGACCCGTTTTGCCATCCCGAGACCGGCACGCCGGCCGACACATTCGGCAGGATCCGCGGGACGCGCCTCATGACGGGAGCGAACGCGGCGCTTGCGGATGCGCACCACGCGGTGATCGTGTTCGATGCCCACGATCCACTCGAATTCGATGCGGAGCTGGTGACGGACATCCTCGCCACGGGTCGAGCTTGGGCGGAGCGGGCGCGGACCGATGACCCGGCGTCGGTGAACTACCTGCTGATCTGGAACTGTCTCTGGCGAGCAGGCGGCTCGATCATCCACGGCCACGCCCAGGCGCTGCTCGGATCCGGGATGCACTACGAGCGCGTCGAGCGCCTTCGAAGGGATGCCGCATCCTACGCAGAGCACCATGGCGGCGACCTCGTCGAGGCGTTGGTCGCCGTGCATCGCAGCCTGGGCCTGGCCATTGAGATGGACGACGGGGTCACGCTCCTGGCCAACCTCACGCCGCGCAAGGAGCGGGAGCTCGTCCTGGTCGGTAGCGCAGGCATGGAGGAGACCGATCCTCGCTTCGCCCATGCGGTGGGCAGAACCCTGGTGGCCTACCGCGACCGAATCGGCGTTCAGTCCTTCAATCTCGCCCTGTGGCGTCCCCCACTCGCCCATGCCGAGGACTGGGCGCAGATCCCGCCGATCGTGCATATCGTCGATCGCGGCGACCCGCTCAGCCGTCCGTCCGACATCGGTGCGATGGAGCTGTATGGCACCCCGATCGTCGGGACCGACCCGTATGAGCTGATCGACGCGCTGCGCTGACCGTGCGACACCATCGGGTACGATGCCGCCGTGTTCGAGCTGCGACGGGACCCGGTCACGGGCTGGTGGTCGGCGATCGTGGCGGACCGTGCGTTCGAGCGTGGTGCCTTCACGGTCGAGGCGCAGCCGGTCGAGGGCACCCATTGCCGGCATTGCGATGACGCCCCATCCCAGGAACCGTCCCACGGGGTTCGCCGCGTGCCACTCCGCTCGGATGCATTCCACCGCATCGACTCGTCGAAGGCGCGCGCCGCGCAGCTCAGCCTCAGCGAGGTCGAGCGCGCCACCGGATCCTGGGAGATCCTGGTCGGGCCGCGCGATCACCACGAACGCATGGCAGAAGCGGCCCCGCAGCTGGCCGGTGGGCTCCTGCGTGCCGCCCGCGACGCCATGCGCGCGCTGGCATCCAGGCCACGCGAGACCGACGCCGAGGGGCGACCCGATCCCCTCTACATCCAAGTCGTGCAGAGCCACGGTCGCCAGGCGGGTTCCCGCACCTCGCACCTCAACGTCGAGCTGTACGCCATCCCGCAGGTTCCGCATTGGGTCGCCGAGGAGATCGGTGGCGGCGCCCGCCAGATGATCAAGTTCCGTCGGTGCGTGTGGTGTGCCCTCGCGGAATCCGAGGAGGAGAACGGGGAGCGGCTCGTCCTGGCCGACCACCACGCGGGGGTCTTCGCGCCGGCCGCGAGCCGTTCCGCGTTCGAGATGATGATCGTACCCCGCGCCCATGCGGCCGACTTCACCGGACTCGACGATGACGGCATCACGTCGATGACCGCCACGCTCCAGCGGGCGCTGCACGCGCTCGATGCGCTCGGCAACCCGCCGTACAACCTGTTCCTGCACACCTCGCCCGCCGGCGAGCGCCTGGACCAGACGTTTCACTGGCACTGGGAGGTGCATCCCCGCCTGCGGGTGATCGCCGGGCTGGAGCGAGCCACCGCCCTGGCGGTGAACCCCGTCGCACCCGAGTACGCGGCCGAGGTGCTGCGAGGGCATCTGCAGCGGTAACAGATGCCGAAGGCGACGCGTCACAGGCAGGCCGAGGAGGGGCGGTACGTGCGGAGGACGAGGTGCGCTCGATGGCGGTTCGCGGCCCGATCCCGTGGGATCTTCCTGCGGTGACGCGCCGCGCCGTCGACACCAACGAGACTGCGTTCGCCCGCCTCTTCGAGGAGTACGCGGCGCCGATCCACAATTACGTGCTGCGCATGGTCGGCGATCCCGACCGAGCAGCCGATATCACGCAGGACACGTTCATCAAGGCCTATCGCAAGCTCGACACCGTGACCGAAGCCACGTCGACCCGATCGTGGCTGTATCGGATCGCCACCAACACCGCCATCGACGACATGCGCCGGCGGCGAATGGTGACGCCCATGGGCGACGACGCTCCCGCCTTCGCCAACCGCCCGGACCACCGCCCGGGGCCCGAGGCGCAGGTGATGGCTGCCACGCTCGATGAGCACGTCCAGCGAGCGCTGATGCACCTTCGGCCGAACCATCGGCAGTGCTTGCTGCTCAGCGACCTCGACGACATGAGCGCGCAGCAGATCGGCGACGTCATGGGTCTCTCGTATGCCGCGGTGCGCACGCTGCTCTGTCGGGCCCGCGGCGAGATGCGTCGGGCGCTCGCGGCAGAGGGCTTCGCGCGATGACGATGGATCGACACGAGCCCTTCGAGGAACTGATCAGTACGTCATTCGCCGGCGACCTGACCGACTACGAGCGCGATCAGCTCGACGCCCATCTCGATAGGTGCAGCCAGTGCCGCGCGACGCTTGCCGCGTTCGCCGACCAGCGGCGCATCATGTCCGGCCTTCGGCACGTCGCGCCACCACGCGATCTCGGAGCACGGGTCCGAACAGGGATCGAGCGCGGGCGGTTCGCACCGACCCCCTGGTGGCGCCGGCCCGCGGTGATATTCGCCGGCATCGGCGGAAGCCTCGCGACGGTGGCCGGGGCGCTCCTCGGCATCGTGCTCCTCAATGCGGAGCCGGCCGAGCCAGAGCTGGGCCAGACCAGCCCGACCGCATCGATCGCATCGATCGCCAGCCTCGAGCCGAGCGAGACCCCTCGGCCCACCCTGCCGCCGATCGCGACCCCGACCTCGACCCCGGACGCCTCGCCTGCCGAGACCGCGTCCGCGCAACCATCCATCACGCCAGGCCCGACCTCCAACCCGGTCGTCGAGGCACCAGAGCCCGACGTGGTGATGGCCGTCACCGGACCCGCGGAGGACCTTGCGTTCAACGTCGTCGAGGGCACAACGGGTGATGAGACGCCGATCGAGGACTCGGTGGGAGATGACGTCGAGGATCCCGTCGGCCCCAGCGGTCCGCCGATCGGGGCCGAGCTCTCTCCCGACGGCCAGTGGCTGGCCTTCATGACGGAGATCGGCCAGCGCGGGGTCAACGATGTGTGGGCGACTCGCATCACCGAGGCCCCGGAGCCGGCCGATCCTGAGGCGACCCCGGCACCTGCATCGACGGTCGAGGTCGGCGAGACCGTGCACCTGGGCGAGTCTGTGGCCGGCAGCCCGTTCCTCGAACGCATGAGCTGGTCTTCCGATGGGCGCTACCTTGCCTTCACCCTGGCCGATCCCGAGACCGACGAACCGGATGCCGACGCATGGATCTTCCAGACGCGTGATGGCCAGGCCCTGCCTCTCACGGACACCGGGAACGCGTACGCCGCGAGCTTCATACCGACCGTCGATGACACCACCGCCAACCTGTGGGTGAGCGTGGCGGGCGACGAACCGCGCAGCTACGTCATGGGCCTCCGAGCCGATACCGAGATCATCCCCGGCGATCCGGCCGAGCTGGGGACGAACGCGGCCGACGGGTTCCAGCCACTCCTGAGCCCCAATGGCTCGCTCTCCATCTTCTGGCGTGGGCGGATGTCCGCAGAGCAGGATTCAGGCTGGGTCTTCGTCGAGAACGGGGCACCGTATCTGGCCGCTCATGACGTGGATGGAGGCACCTACGCCTTCAGCAGCGAACGGACGGTCTTCAGCGGTCTTGCAGCCGAGGGTTCGGGCTTCCGTTCGGCGGCCATCGCCTGGGGCCTCGACGGGGACGCGTACGCGGTGTGGGACACGGTCTGGAATGGCGACGCCGCGGAAGGCCAGGACCCCTATCCGGATCCAACTCGCGTGTACTTCGGCCACGCCACGGACGATCGAGGGTTGACGCCGACGCACGCCATCGACCGCGCGGATGTCGATCCGGAGCTCATGATCGTCGACGTGGAGGTGGCACCGACCGGAGACCACCTGCTGATCACGGTCCGCCAGGCATCGGGCGGCGTCATGGAGGCGCCGAGGGCCGAGCTGCGTCTCGTGACTCGCAACGTCGGTGACGTGCCGGACGAGGTCGAGGTCCTCGAGGTGGCTGAGAACGGATGGGTGGGACCGGCCGTCTTCCGGACCGGCTCTCCGCTTGATAGGGACTCCTCGCTGGCTCCCTAGCGCGGCCGCGACGTCGGTATACTCTGGGGCGAGCCCTTTAACGCGGTCCGGCGAGGCCGCCAAGGAGACCGCATGACCGAACGCCGCATCCTCGACGCCGACGACGTGCGTCGCGCGATGACCCGGATCGCCCACGAGATCGTGGAGCGCAACGGAGGGGTCGACGACCTGGTCCTCGTCGGCATTCGGAGCCGCGGCGTCCCGATCGCACGCCGACTGGCAGCGCTCATTGAGCAGCACGAAAGTGCATCGGTTCCCGTCGGGTCACTCGACATCACCTATTACCGGGACGACTTGACCCGCCTGGCGCACGCCCCGATCGTGAAGCGCTCAGATCTTGAAGCCGAGGTCGCCGGGCGCACGGTCGTCCTGGTCGACGACGTCCTGTACACCGGGCGCACGGTACGCGCGGCCCTCGATGCGCTCACCGACCATGGACGGCCGCAGGCGGTCCGGCTTGCCGCGCTGGTCGATCGTGGCCACCGTGAGCTCCCGATCCGTCCAGACTTCGTCGGCAAGAACTTGCCCACCGCCATCGAGGAAGTCGTGCATGTCCGCCTGGTGGAGACTGACGACGCGGACGAGGTGGTGATCGAGCGTCCGGGGACCGCGGCATGATGCAGGACACCATTCCCCGAACGAGCGCCCATCGCCACCTCCTCGATGTCGATGCCATGACGGGCTCCGACATCGAGCGCGCCCTCGACCTGGCGGTCGAGATGCGGGAGGCGCGCGCCGCTCGGGCGCATCGGTCGATGCTGGAAACCGAGACCGTCGGCCTCTGCTTCTACGAGGCGTCGACCCGCACGCGCGTGAGCTTCGAGCTGGCCGCCAAAGCGCTCGGCGCCACGGTGGTTGATCTCAGCGTGGTGGGCAGCAGCGTCGGAAAGGGTGAATCGCTGGTCGACACCATTCGGACGCTCGAACGGACCGGGGTGACTGCGCTTGTGCTCCGACATTCGGCGGCCGGTGCACCCTACCTTGCCGCGCGAACGAGCGGCATGGCCATCGTCAACGCCGGCGACGGCATGCACGCCCACCCGACCCAGGCGTTGCTCGACGCGCTGACGCTGCGGGAGGCCCTCGGTCCACTCAACGGACGGCTGATCGTGATCGTCGGTGACGTGGGCCGCTCACGGGTGGCGCGGTCGAACCTGCACGCGCTCGTGAAGCTCGGAGCGCGCGTGCGGCTCGGCGGACCAGCCGCCTGGGTTCGGGCGTTCGACAAATGGCCCGGCGTGGAGATCGCCACGAACCTGGCCGAGGCGATGCACGGCGCCGATGCGGTCATGAGCCTCCGCGTTCAGTTGGAGCGCGAGGGAGCTTCCGGAGTGTCACTGCGCGAGTACGTGGCCGATTGGCGCCTCGACGAGAAGCGCATGCGGCTGGCCGCCCCGAACGCGCCGATCCTGCACCCGGGACCGACCAACGAGGGCGTGGAGTTGACCGCTGACCTCGCCGACGGGCATCGCAGCTTGATCGCCAGGCAGGTCGAAAACGGCGTGCCGGTGCGCATGGCGGTCCTCGCACTGGTCACGGGAGCGGCGTGATCGGGGAGCGCTTCGGAAGCCTGACCGATGCGCCGGCCACCTTCCTGCTGGCCGGCGTGCGCGTGATCGATCCGAACGACGGATCGGATTCGATCCGCGACCTCGCGCTGCTGAACGGCTTTCTTGCCGAGGCCTCGTCTGTGCCGCCGGGCATCGAGCGGATCGGCGCTGCTGGCCTGGTCGCGGCGCCGGGATTCTGCGATCTCCACAGCCACCTGCGCGAGCCGGGAACCGAGGGTGGTGAGACGATCGCATCGGGAGCACGGGCAGCGGCACGAGGAGGCTACACGACCATCTGCGCCATGCCGAACACCGACCCGCCCGTGGACGAACCCGCTCGCGTCGGCTGGGTGGTGGAGCGCGCCCGGGACGCGGCCTGCCGGGTTCGCGTCATCGGCGCCGTGACGGTCGGGCGAGGCGGCGAGTCGCTGGTTGAGCTCGGCGCCATGGTGGGGGCGGACGCGGTTGGCTTCTCTGACGATGGTGCCGCGATCCCAGCTGCACGCCTGGCCCGGGCGGCCATGAGCAGCCTGCGGAGCGTCGGTCGCCCACTGATCGAGCACGCCGAGGACGCGGCTCTCGCGGCCGGCAGCGTCATGCGGGCCGGAGCGACCGCTGGCCGCCTCGGCCTGGCCGGGTGGACGCCGGCTGCGGAGCTGACCATCGTCGAGCGGGATATCGCGCTGGCCGCGGAGACCGGCGCGCAACTGCACCTCACCCACCTCTCCACCGCTGCCGCCCTGGAGGCGGTGCGCCGTGCGCGCGCGCGGGGCCTGCCTGTGACCTGCGACGTGACCCCGCACCACCTCGCCCTCACCGACGCCTGGGTGGCGGGATCACGTCGCTTCGCCTGGGAGGAGCCCGATGAAGGCGCGCCGCTCGACTCCGATCGCGCCTTCGACGGCACGTGTCGCGTCAATCCGCCGCTCCCGTCGCGCGATGATGCGCTGGCGCTGCTCGCCGGCCTGTCCGACGGCATCATCGACGCGATCGCCACCGATCACGCGCCGCATCCGCCCGAACGGACGCTCGTGCCGTTCGAGGACGCCGCGCCGGGGATGATCGGCCTGGAGACGGCGCTCTCGATCGGTCTCGCCGCCGTCGAAGCGGGCCAGTTGCGCCTGGCCGGCCTGGTGGCCGCCCTCTCGACCCGCCCGGCGGAGATCATCGGCGAGCGGCGGAGCCTCGCGATCGGCCAGCTTGCCGACCTCGTCGTCTTCGATCCGCGGGCGCGCCGTCGCATTGATGCGGCCGATCTTGCGTCGGCATCGGCGAACACGCCGTTGCTCGGCACGGAGCTGCCCGGGGTCGTCCGGCTGACCGTCGCGGATGGCCGCCTGACGTATCGGGCATGAGGGCGCCGCTCAGCGGCGCCAATTCAGCCATGACTGTCTTCCAGGTCACTGCGGATGGGGGCGGTCTCGGAAGTCGACGCTCAGTGGTGACGAGGTCGCCACCCGGGGCATTTGGAGCCATATCCGGGTCCCGTCGGGCCGGGTTAGCGCCGCTCAGCGGCGGCGGTGAGCTCCGATGCCGCCGGAGCGTGGAGCGGCGGGATGTGGGACGATGCGGCTCGCCACTCGCCGCTTCGACCACCGAGGATTGGCTTGTCCCATCGCTACAACGAAGAGCTCGATCCGAACGAGGGCCCCGGCTTTGGATGCTTCATCACCCAGGCGATCCTGTTCGCCGTCATCCTGCTCCTCATCCCGGTCGGCCTCTTTACGTTCAACTGGCCGGTTTGGCTGCTGGCGACCCTGCTCTTCGTCGCGCTCATCCTGCTCTTCTTTGTCAGCATGACGAGCGTCTTCCTGCTTCGTGTCTTCTTCGCGGATCGGCGACGCGGACGGGGCCGGCAGACCGGCATCGCGAAGCCCCAGACTCGGGTCATCAGCACCGACGAGGATCGAACCGATGAAGCGGGAGATCGCTGAATGCCGTTGATGGTGACCTTCTTCAATGTGCGCAAGGGGCGCGATGCGATCTTCAAGCGCGGCATGCGCCACATTTTTCCGCGCACGGCTCGCCAGACGGAGGCGAAGTACGGGATTCGGTTCGTCGGCTGGTTCAACGTGACGGAGGGCTCGACCTGGAACAACGTGGTGATCGTCGATCTGCCGAACTACGCCGTCCTCGATCAGCTGTACAAGGATCCGTCGATGCGCGGCTTCGGTCATCGCGTGGCGGAATCGGTGTTCGACTCCAGGCACACGATCTTCCTGCGTGAGCGGATGGGGCCCGACTTCGTGTACAGGCCGTGAGTTCCGGCTCGCCCCGGATCGTCGCCCTGCGCGAGCTCGCCGCCGAGGCCGAGCTCGAGCGGCGTGACTTCCTGTACGAGGCCACCGAGCAGCTGCGCCGGTTCCTCGACCAAAACCGTGAGCGCCTCCGGGAGGTCGGTCCGATCAAGCTCGTCGACAACGAGCAGGACTACCTGCTCTACCACCCGGTCGACCAGACCTGGACCACGCGGCTCACCTACCAGGACCCGGCCGACAACGAGTGGTACGACCAGGAGCAGTTGGTCGACACCATCAGCGAGCTGATCGAGCTCTACAACCCGGCCGACATCTTCTCTTGGCTGATCGAGGCGGCGCGCGACGCGCCCGCACACCTCGTCTCCGCCGACGAGCTGGCGAAAGAGGAGGAGCTGGTCGCGGGCGCAGTCGCCGACGATTGGGAAGCCGGCCTTCCGCCCTCGCAACAGGAGACACTGGCCGCTCAACGCCTCTGGCAGCTGGCGGACGCCTATCGCACGCAGCTCGGCACAGCGCAGGCCCAGCTGCTGCGCGAGTTCGCCTCCAATGCGGAGGAGGTGCTGCGCCGCACCGGCGACCTTCCGCTGCTCGACGAGCCGGAAGACATGCTCATCCTGCGCGCCGACGGGCGCTTCGAGACAAGCCTCGACCTGTCCGATCGCCCGGAGGACGTGGTGGCCTCCGCGGAGCCACGCAGGCCAGGCCTCATGGTGACGGAGGCCAAGACGATCGCCGCCTTCTACGATCCCGCCGACGTGCTGCACTGGGTGACCGACGCGCTCGCCGAACGTTATCCGGCGGTCGACTTCTCCGCCGTCTACGAATGACCGGTGCCGACCTTCGTGTGGCATCCGTCGAATCCCTTTTCGCCTCTGCCGGAGCCTTGCTCGACGGGCACTTCCTCCTGAAGTCAGGACGGCACGCCGGCCGCTACCTCGAAAAGTTCCTCGTGCTCCAGCACCCGCGCTTCGGCGTCGAGCTCTGCCGTCGCTTCGGCGAGGTGCTGGCGCCCTCGCGGCCGACCCTGGTGGTGGGACCCACGACCGGCGGGGTTCTTCTCTCCTTCGAGACGGCGCGCCAGCTAGGCGGATCGGTCCGCGCCGCCTTTGCCGAGCCGGTTCCTTCGGGCGGGCGCGCGCTGCGCCGAGGCTGGTCGGTCGATCGTTCCGATCGGGTCGTGCTGGTGGACGACATCCTGACCACCGGCGCCTCCCTGGTGGAGACCGTCGAGGCCGTTCGTGCCACCGGCGTCGAGCCGGTTGCCGCGGCCGTCATGGTCGACCGCTCCGTGGAGCCCATCGACCTCGGCTTTCCCCTGCACTCGCTCGGCCGAATCGAGATTCCATCGTGGGGTGCGGATGCCTGCGAGCTGTGCGCCTCCAATGTCCCGCTCACGAAGCCGGGCAGCAGCTGAGGAGCATCGCCGCGAAGCGTGCCACGGCCAACCTGGACCGGGCCATTCCCAGCGACGCGGTCGCGGAGTAGGATCGCGCGTAACGGACTGTGCTGTCCGAGCTCCGGCGATCCTGCACGCTCACGGAGGCACCGATCGATGGCTGACCATCCCCACGTCGCACAGCTTCGCGCCGCCGCCAGGGCAATGGAGGAGGGCGGCGACATGATGTCGCAGATGGAGTTACTCGACGACGACGTCGTCTGGCACGAGATCGGGAGCGAGGAGCCGATACGAGGCAAGCAGGCGCTCATGGAACGCTACGGCAGCATGCCCGATGGCGGCGGCATCAA
This sequence comes from Candidatus Limnocylindria bacterium, assembly GCA_046261895.1. Classification (GTDB taxonomy): domain Bacteria; phylum Chloroflexota; class Limnocylindria; order QHBO01; family QHBO01; genus JACDBZ01. The sequence continues at coordinate 6,304 of JBHENV010000094.1, read as the reverse complement.
GGTCGAGACGCACGACATCGTTGCGAACGACGAGCACGCGATCGCTCTCGTGACCGCCACGGCGACGATGGGCGACCAGTCGCTGACCTATCGGACCGCGGAGATCTACCACATGCGCGATGGCAAGATCGCCGAGCGCTGGGCGTTCTCCGACAACACCGAACGCATCAACCAGTTCTTCGGCGGAAGGTAGCCGCAAGCTGCCGCGCCCGAGCACTCCCCAGCCCGTGCTGGTCAGCCGCGCGCACCGCCGGTGAAGTTCCACGCGGCCAGGTGCAGCGAGGGCACCACGTAGGCGGACGTGCCGAAGGCCGCGCCGCCGACGAGGGTGAGGTCCGATCCCACGCCGAGCAGCGCGCCCGGGGCCAACGCATCGACAAAGGACTGGGTGAAGCGCAGGTTCGTGACCGGTCTGCGGACTCGGCCATTCTCGATCAGCCAGACGCCGTTACGGGTGAGTCCGGTGACGACCTGGGTCCGCGGATCCAGGATGCGGGTGTACCAGAAGTCGGTCACCATCAGGCCACGCTCCACGCCGGCAACCAGGTCGTCGGATGATGACGAGCCCGCCTCCAGCACCAGGTTGACCGGCAAGGCGCCCCACGGGCCGGCGCCGGAGATGGCGTTGCCGGTCGACTCCGCCCCGAGCGCCTTGGCCGTTCGCCGATCGTGCACGAGACCGCTGGTGACGCCCGCCCGAACCAGCTCGACGCGTCGCTTCGGCGTTCCCTCGGCGTCGAATCCGACCCCGACCGCCATCGGGTGTGACACGTCATCCGCGAGGGTGATGCCGGCGTCGAACTGCGCCTTGCCGAGGCGAGCGAAGGATCGGCCCTCGTCGACCGCCCGTCCGTTGAAGCCGTAGATCGCCAGGAAGCTGAGGATGTTGACCACGCACGACGGGCCGAGCACGACCTCGTAGCGTCTAGGCTCGAGGTCGCCGGCGCCGGTGGCGTCGCGGGCGCGACGGGTGGCCTCGGCCCCGACCACCGAGCCATCCAGGTCGGCGATGCGGGCCGAGGCCGCGCGGCCGGAGCCGTCGGCCGTGCCGGTCCGGGCGATCCCGTCGAGCAGCGCGGTCGTGCTGCGTCCGGTCAACCGCTGACCCGCCGAGTTGGCGAAGGCGACGGCGGTGCCATCGGTCGAGCAGAAGCCGGCGGTCTCGAGACCATCAGCGGCGGCAACGAAGTCACCGACCCGCACAGCGCGCTCGGCGGGTTCGGCAGTGGCCGTCGCGTCGTCCCAGTGCTCGACCCCCGGTGCGGGCGCCGCGGGTGCCAGCCCCGGCCAGCCCGGATCGACCGGCTGAAGGGCGGCGGCATCCATGGTCGAGCGCACCAGGCGCGACAGCGCGTCGTGGTCCGTCTGGTTGCCGGATGCCTCGGCGACTCGCCCATCGAGGGCGACGCGCAGGTGGATACGGCGCGCTGCATCGGCGACGTTCTGATGGATGAAGCTGGTGGCGAAGCGGGTCAGGGTCTCGGTACCCGAGCTGACCGTCACCTCGGCTTCAGCATCGGTCCCGACCAGGGCGAGCACGCGCTCGCAGGCGGCGATGAGCTGGTCGCTCATCCCCGAACTCCCACGCGCACCCCGCGAAAGCGGCAGGGCACCGATGGGTGCCCGGTATGGCCGATCTGCCCCGGCTGGCCCTTCCCGCAGTTCGGGGTGCCCCAGAAGGTCCACTCCGATTCGTTACCGATCATGTCGAGCGAACCCCAGAAGCGTGGGCCGATGCCGGTGTAGGTGGGGTTCTTGATCATGCGACCGCGCTTGCCTTCCTTGATCTCCCAGCCGATTTCGCAGCCGAACTGGAAGTTCAGACGCTTGTCGTCGATCGACCAGGAGCGATTCGTGTCCATGAGGATGCCGTCATCGGTGGCCGCGATCATGTCCTCCAGGCTCGAGCCGCCGGGTAGGAGTCCGACGTTCGTCATGCGCACCATCGGCAGGCGGTTGTAGCCGTCGCCGCGAACTGCGCCACCGGACTCGCTCAGGCCCGCCAGGGCGGCCGAGTCCCGACCGGAGAGGACGCCGACCCAGATGCCGCCCTTCACGATATCGACCGGGTGGGCCGGCGTGCCCTCGTCGTCGTAGCCAAAGCTGCCGAGCGCGCCGGGGAGGGTCGCATCGGCTGTGATGTTCATCAGCTCCGAGCCGAAGCGAAGGCCGCCGATCTGGGCGAGGTCCAGCCAGGAGGTGCCGGCGAAGGCGGCCTCCCAGCCCAGGATGCGGTCGAGCTCGACGGCGTGGCCGACCGACTCGTGGATCTGGAGGGCCATCTGCTCGGAGCCGATGATGAGGTCGGTCGCCTCTCGGCTCGGGCATTCGGGGGCGGTGAGGAGCTCACGAGCCTCCTCGGCAATCCGTGCGGCATTGCCGGGAAGGTCCAGCTCGCGAACCAGCTCCCAGCCGCGGGTGCCGTACTGTCCCCGGATGCCTGGATAGCTGCGCCGCTGCGTCTCGTTCTCCCCGTTGGCCGTGGCGTTCATCTGCGCGCCGCACTCGCGGATCCGTTGGTCGATCCGATGGCCCTCCGAAGAGACGAGCCACTTGGTCGTATCCCAGATGTCGTAGCCGGCGAGGGCCACATCCGCGCCATGCTGGCTCATCGTCCGGGTGACGCCGACGAGCAGATCCCCCTTTTCAGACAGCGGCACGCCGAGCGGGTCCTCCTGCACGGCGTTCTGCCAGCTGTCCTTGCGAACCTCGACCGGGGTCAGATCGAGGTCCCTTCCGGGAACCGATGCGCTGGCGCGGGCGATGGCAGCCGCCCGCGCGCCCGCGGCCTGCGCGGCCTCGCGCGTCAGGTCCGGCGTCGAGAAGAAGCCCCAGCCCGAACCGATCAGAGCCCTGACCCCGAGCCCGACCGATCCGTCCTGCGTGAGCCCCTCGATCTCGCCGTTTCGGGCGTTCATCGCTTCATGGCGGCGGTCCATCACGCGCGCATCGGCGTAGCGGGCGCCGGCCGCCAGAGCGGCTTCCACCGCGGATTCAGCATGATCGAACACCTGCGGAATGTTAGCCGGGCTAGTGGGTTCGGTGGTGCCGGCTCTCGGCCAACCGTCCGCATTCACACCAGGCGTGCGTTAGGCGCAGTCACCGGGCTCTGGAGCGTCCGGATTCATGCTTGATGTGATCCGGGACGGTTGAGAGGCATGCCGAGGGTTCAATGGTTACGCGGTGTGAATCCGAACGGTTCGAGCCGCCGACACGCGTCAGTCGGTACGGCCGGGCCCCGCCGCGATCCCACCGCCCGGCCGGTGTGCCGCGTCCGCGCGCTCCACCGGCTCCTGCCAGTTGACCTCGGTGATGCGACCCGGAGGAAACTCGCCGTCGGGCGGCACGATGTCCTCCTCTGCCTCGAGCGGAATCCCGATCGGCGCCACCAGGTAGCGTCCCGCCAGGCGTCGCGCCTCTCGGTCGAAGGCGAACCCGGCCTTGCCGCGGTGGAAGGTGACGGTCAGGTCGGCGGTCACGACCGGCGTGGACCGTGCGCCGCCTGTGAGATCGACTCGGGTCGGCGTATCGACCGCCAGCACGGCGCACGGACGGCCGGCGGCGGTGGCGTGGGTACGCGTGGCGTTCACGAGGTCCACGGCGGTGGAGATGGGCTCACGCAACGGGCCCGATGCGCCGGAGCCGAGCAGCGCATCGATCACCAGCGTGGCCTCGGCGATTCGCTCGCGGAGGCGCAGCAGGAGCTCGGGCGACGGGGCGACGAACAACTCGAGCGACCCGGCCGAGGCCATCGCCTGCAGCACGTTCCAGTTGTGGCCGGCGGCGCGCCCTGACAGCTTCGAGGCGTCCGCCACGAGTATCGCCAGGACGGTTCGACCGGTTGCGGCCAACCGCCGGGCGACCACGAAGCCGTCCCCGCCATTGTTCCCGGGCCCGCACAGGACGACCACCAGCGGCGGGCGCACCAGCGGACCCGCCGGACCGCGGACGCGCTCGGCCATGCGTCCCAGCTCGGCCTGGGCAACCTCCGCGACGGCCGCGCCCGCTGACTCCATCAGGGCGTCCTCGCTGAGGCCGAGCCTCTGCGCCGCCTCGTCGATCTGCGCCATCTCATCGGCGCCGATGAGGACGGGAACGCCGCGCTCGGCGTGTTCGGCGGGAACGGCGCGCTCTACTCGCACGGGCGGCTCGGTCATTGGGCAGCCAAGATCGATGCTGGACCCGCTACGCATATGCGTATACACGTAGCGCTGGCATACGACACGCTGGGCGCCGAGCGCGGCACTAGAGCGACAGCAGGTAGGCGACGATCGAGTCGATCTGCTCGGGACTGAGCTGGTCGCCGAACGCTGGCATCCCGCCGCGCTCGAGGCCTTCGGTTTCCGGCACGGTGCCATCGATCCAGAGCCCGATCCAGTCCTCCGGGTGCTCAGTCGCGAGGTCCTGGAGGTTCTCACTGACCGGGCCCTCCTCCACGCCCAGCAGGCTCGGGAAGTTCCCGCCGCCGCCAAGGTCGGGACCGTGGCAGGCGGCGCACTGAGCCTCCGCGACGAGTGCCTCACCCACGGCCGGGTCAGCCTCGCCGCCGCCGGATGCGACCGGAGCGCTGGCGCCGGGGATGGCGAAGGCCGGGTTCTCTCCCGCCAGGTTCGACGCCAGGTAGACGCCTCCCACCAGGAACAGGAAGACGGTGAGGCCGATCGCCCACGGCGGCACGCCTCCGGATCGAGTCTCGATCGGCGTATGGACGGTCATCGGCTCAGTGCCCGGCCGCTACGGTGGCGGATTGGCCGGGAACGGCGTAGTCGGCCCGCTCGCCGCTGGTGTACATCAGGAACAGGTTCACCAGGAAGGCGATGCCGGCAAGGGCCACCAGCCCGAAGCCAAGGAACGCGGTGGCGCGATACACCAGGAGCTGCTCGCCGACCGCCTCCAGCTCTGTGCCCTGTCCGAGCAGCGCTCCCTCCGCCATGCCGCCGCCCATGAGCGCCAGGCCGGCGATGGTCGCGCCACCGAAGGTGAGCCACAGCTGCGCGCTCGAGAGGAACCCGCCGCCCCAGGCGCGCCGCAGGATTCGCGGCAGCGCGTGCTCGGCCAGCGCAAATGCGGCGAAGGTGAAGGTGCCGTACGCGGCCCAGAGAAATGCGCCGCGCTCCCAGTCGGTGCCGCCGACGAGCAGATCGACCGCGCGCAGCGCGCCGATCGCCTCCAGCAGGCTGGCGCCGAACAGGAAGGCGAGCGACACAAGGGCGAACGCGGCCGTGCCGGCACCGAAGACCAGCGTCCAGCGACCCTGCATGGTCTGCGCGAGATTCATGACGGTAAGCGATGCCGGCACCAGCAGCAGCATGGTCGCCACGATGCCGACGCTGGTGATGACATACGGAACGCTAACGTCGGCGACGGCGCTCAGGCCGGCGAGCGGGGCGAGGACGAGCCAGGTGAGGAAGCTGAGCATCCCGATCCCCGCCCACGCCAGGGGCTGACCGGTCCCGCGCGGCACGACATAGTGGAGCACGGCGTAGGTGATGCCCAGCAGCCACATGACCGAGATGGCGCGCTCGACGAAGACCGATGCGAGTGCGACCGGCAGCTCGTCCAGGTCAAAGAAGAACTCGAGCAGGCCCAGCCCGGCGTTGAGGCTGAGCAGGCCGAGGAGGCCGAGCAGGGCCACGCCGGCGAACCAGAGGCTGACGTATGCCGTTCGCAGCGACAGGGCAGCCGTCATGAAAAAGGCGGCGGTCACGATGAAGGCCCCGAACGCCAGGCCACCGTCGATGAGCCATGGAAAGGCGGTCAACGGCGCATGCGGGCCCAGATCGAAGACGTACAGCGCCGCGATGCCGCCGGCGAGCGTCAGGTTCCAGATCGCGAGTGCGCCGTTCAAGCCGGCCTCCATGGCCAGGCGTCGCCCCAGCAGCCGCGGGGTCATGAAGGCCACGGCCGCGAAGCCGGCGTTGGTGAGCCAGCCGTAGACGGTGGCGTTCACGAAGGCGTAGTCCACGCGGCGACCGTCGAACGCGAAGCTCAGGTCGAAGAGGAGCGGCACTGAGAACTCGATCTCGATGAGCCGAAGGCCGATGGCCAGCGCCCCGAGACCGGTTGCCACCGCCAGCCAGATCGCGGCGGCCACGAGGAAGCCGGTGGCCGCGCTGTCCGGACCGTCGGGGATCAACCTTCGACGACGCTTCGGAGGCTCGTCGTACGGGCGGAGCTTCTTCGGATTCACCGTCATCGGGCGCGTTCACCCTCCTGCGGGCTCGCTCAAGGCGAATAGGCCGCCGCATTGTACCCAACCGCGACGGCGACGGCCGCGCATGATGGCCTCCAGGATGTCGAATCG